>CAYFMB010000157.1:0-4682 GCA_964344095.1 uncultured Klebsiella sp. | reverse complement strand
AACACGACACGCTTGAGGCCCGCCTTCTGGATCGCTGCAAACAAATTCTGTTTGCCGGTCCAGTCGACGTCATAGGAGCTGCCCGCGTCAGTGGCGCGCGCCGTTGCGGCATCAATGACAGCCTCCTGCCCCTCGAGGGCGTAGTCGAGGCTGGCGGGTTCAAGCAGGTCGCCGCGGGTCAGCTCACAACCCCACTCGGTCAGAAAAGCAGCTTTGCGCGGTGAGCGCACCATGCAGCGCACCTGGTGCCCCTGGTCAAGGGCGCGGCGCACGATCTGACGGCCGAGCGTTCCCGTGCCACCGACCACCAGAACCTGCATGCGCGCGCACTCTTAAGCGGGCCTGAGCCTAGGGGGACGCCAGCCCGGCGCGTGGGCCTCAGTCTTTGAGCAGCTTGAGCAGCAGGGCGCCACCGGCCAGACCCACAGGGATCAGCACCCAGAACAGGGCAGCGGTGCCAAAGATTTCAGAGGCCATGAACAGGGTCCCACCGAAGGAATGGCTTCCTATTTAGCAGCTCTGCTCCCGCTGCCGCCCAGCTCGCGCGCCGACTGCAAGATCTCGGCCCAGGGAGCATCGCTGCGCAGCTGAGCGTCCATGACACCGCTGGCGCCGGCCTCATAGCCACGGCATTGCAATTCCTGCACCAGCAGCGCCAAAGGCGGAGGGCCGCCCCCCAGCTGGCGGGCGATGGCGCTGGTTGGCCAGCAACGGGGCAAGGCCCCGGCATCGGCCGCCAGACGCTCCAGCAGCCGGCGACTGGGGCGCGCCACCGCTGCTGGGCGTGCAGCGGCCTGGGAGAGCAGGCGCGCCAACGTCGGGGCGTGCTGCAAGGGGCCAAGCCACAGGGGGCCGCTGATCGCCAGGGGCGGTTCGGGGCTGCACAGACACCCTTGCCACTGGCGCAGCTGCAGCAGCGACTGGGCCTGCTGGTCGCCGCAGCCGTGGCAGTGGGCCAACAGCCCCAGCTGAGCCAATTCGGCCGGCTGCGGCGTGCGCTCAAGCCGCACCGCCGTGCGGAAGGTGCGTCCCTCGCTGAAACTGAGCACCGGCGTGATGCCACGACCCTGGGCCCAGGCCGTTCGGGCAATCACCCCCAGCTGCAGGCGCAGGGCCAGCTCCCAGCTGGCGGGATGAGCCCGAGCCGCCGCCCCCAGCTGCCGCAGGGCGCCAGGGCGGTCATGGCCCGTCGGGGAGCGCCCGTCGGTGCTGGCCACATACAGCAGCCCACCGACCTGAACAGCCTCCAACGCCAGCGGCAGCAGCGCGCTGGGACAACCGAAGGCGTCGAGATCCAGCAGGTCAAAGCGCTGCCGCATCAACAGACAGCGAGCCAGCAGCTGCTGGGCGGTTTCGCTCCCCAGTTGCAGGTTCAGTCCGTCTGAAGCCAGAGAGCCGAGGTTGCGCTGCAGCAACGGCAAACGATCAGGGTCGGCATCGTTGACCCAGAGCTGATGCTCTCCCGGCCGCAGGGCCAGCACCTCAAGCCCGTAGCGCAGCCCGCGGATGCCGCAGCCCGCCATGGCATCGAGCACCGCCAGCGGCGCGGTGGGGCTGGCCTGGGCCAGGTCATCGAGCAGCAGCACGCCAAGATCGCGCGCGGGGCGTGAATCGGGCCGAAAAAACCCCGCGCCGAGCTGCAGGCGGGCCGCGCCTTCGCAATAGTGAGCGCCAGCTGCGTCAGCCAAGACCGCCGTGAACGCGCATGAGTCACCAGCCTGACGCCTCACCCCACTGGGGCACCGCCCAGCTGTGGCACTGGCAGGGCCTGGCCTGCCACTGGCAGATGCTGGGAGACGCTGCCCTGCCAGCGCTGGTGCTGCTGCACGGCTTTGGCGCCAGCAGCGGCCACTGGCGCCGCAATGCAGCCCACCTGGCGGCAGCTGGTTGGTGTGTCTACGGTCTCGATCTGATCGGATTCGGAGCCTCGAGTCAACCGGGCAACCGGCCGGGCCGTGTTCTCGACAACCGCCTGTGGGCGAGGCAGGTGCAGGCCTTTGCCGAACAGGTGGTGGGTGCGCCGGTTGTGCTGGTGGGCCATTCGCTGGGGGGACTGGTGGCGCTCAGCTGCGCGGTGTTCTTCCCGCGCTGGGTCAGGGCCGTCGTGGCCGCGCCCCTACCGGACCCCAGCCTGCTGATGCCACCGCGCCGCCCCGGCCGCAGCCGCCCCTGGCGCCGCCGGCTCAAGCGCACCCTGGTGACGCTGCTCTGCCGGCTGCTGCCGCTGGAGCTCATCGTGCCGCTGCTGGCCCGCACCCCGCTGTTGGCCCTGGGAATCCAGTCGGCCTACCGCGCTCCGGTGCTCGACGACCTCGAGCTGCAACGGCTGATCGCCAGGCCGGCGCGACGGCCAACTGCCGTGCGGGCCCTGCGGGCCATGAGCATCGCCATGGCGCTGCGGCCCTATGGCGCCACCGCCAGCGCCCTGCTGCCGCAACTGCAGCAGCCGCTGCTGCTGGTCTGGGGAAGCGCCGATCGGCTCGTACCGCCTGAGGTAGCCGATCAATGCCGGGCGCTGCAACCCCGGCTGCAGCTGGAGTGGCTCAGCGACTGCGGCCATTGCCCCCACGACGAAGCCGCCCCAACCTTCAACACCCTGCTACTGAGCTGGCTGGTCAGGGCCCTTGCGTGACATCCTTTGAAGGAGACGCGCGCCCAAGGCCGACGGCCCCATGAAGCACACCCTGTCGGTCTTGGTTGAGGACGAGTCCGGCGCGCTCAGCCGCATTTCCGGGCTGTTTGCCCGCCGCGGCTTCAACATCGAGAGCCTGGCGGTGGGTCCCGCTGAAAACGGTGGTGTCTCGCGTCTAACCATGGTGGTCGAAGGCGATGACCGCACCCTCGAGCAGATGACCAAGCAGCTCGACAAATTGATCAACGTGCTGGGTGTGATCGACCTATCGACCATCCCCGCCGTCGAACGCGAGCTGATGTTGCTCAAAGTGGCGGCCCCTGCCGATCAGCGCAGCGCCATTCTTGAGCTGGTGCAAGTGTTTCGCGCCAAGGTGGTCGATGTCGCCGATGACGCCCTGACCCTGGAGGTGGTGGGCGACCCCGGCAAACTGGTAGCCCTCGAGAGGCTCATGGAGCCCTACGGGATTCTTGAAATTGCCAGGACCGGCAAGGTGGCCTTGGAGCGTGCCTCGGGCGTCAACACCGAGCTGCTCAAGACCACCCGCCTTGACAAGCGGGTCCCGGCCTAGGGCTTGCCCGTCACCAGGGTGCCGCCCTGCTTGAGCTGGGCCTTGATCAGCTTGTCGCCCTGCTGGATGCGATCGACCACATCCATGCCCTTGACCACGCGACCGAAGACGGCGTAGCGACCGTCCAGCTCGGGCAAGGCTTGCAAGGCGATGTAAAACTGCGCACTCGCCGAATTCGGATCAGCCGATCGGGCCATGGCCACTGCACCGCGCTGGTGCGCCAAGACCAGGTCGCGGGTGACGCCAGGAGCGGTCATCACCTCGCCGTAGCGGGGCTGGGCCTCGCGTTGCAGCTTGATCTCGAGGGGGATCAAGCGGGCTTCACCATTGCTGGGATCAAGGAAGCTGCCGGTGCCGTACTGGGTCGGGCTGACTTTGGCATTGGCACTCTGGGGATCACCCCCCTGAACCACAAAGGGCACGGGTTCGCGCACGACGCGATGAAACACAGTGCCGTTGTAGGTGCCGCGATTGACCAGATCGACAAAATTGCCAGCGGTCAGCGGTGCTGCTGACCCATCGAGCTGAATTTGGACCTCCCCTTTCGAGGTTTCCAGCGTCACCAGGGCGTCACCTTTGAGACAAGGGATGGCTGAAGCCTCGCAACCCTGGGGACGTGAAGCATTGTCAGCGGCACAAGCGCTCAGACCCAAGGGGGTCAGGAGCAGCAGCGCAATCAGCAGCCAGCGGCGCATCACAGGCCCTCCAGGGGAACACCCAGAAAGCGGGCCAGGCGGGCCCCACCCAGCTCGAGTTCGGCCAGAGGCAACGGCTCACCAACGCGGGTCAAGGGCATGTCGCGACGACCCTGCACGCGCAGGGAAAGGCGCCGCCGCGGGTTGAGCCCATCACGCACCTCGACCTTGACCGCCTGGATCTGGGCCAAGGGGATGGTGACATCAATCCGCTGACGAAAACCGCGGCGGCTGATCGTGGCCTGACCGCTGCTGCGGTCAAAGCGATTGCTGCCGGAACCCACATCGAGACCGATCACGGTCCACAAGTAGGTGGCCAGCAGCACCGCTGCGACGCCATAAAGGCCCATGACCAGCCCCTGGGGCACAAACTCCAGAGCAGCGGGGTGCCCGATGGGCAGCAGATCAACCCCGAGACGACTTGAAGCACTGGTCAGCAGGAAGCCAAGACCGCCAGCGCTGACCACCGCGGCAACCAACACGTTGGACAGGCGCCGAGAACCCAGCACGGGTTGTTCGAGCACCTCTTCGGTGACGCTGCTGGTCATCAAGACATCCATCAAGTGGCAGCCATCTTGGCGCCTGGGTTGCCGCCTGAGCCCGCCTGCCACAGCGCGCGGCGCCGCGAAATCGGAAGAAATACCTAAAACCCAGATCTGCGCTCGGATGTCAGCCCGTTGCAATCGGCCACGAGGGGCTGCTCAACGTTGATACCATCGCCGGGTGTTCCGCTCTACCCATGACGATCGCTGTAGGGCGCGCGCCGCAACGGGGATGGTTCGAC
>CAYFMB010000156.1:0-4701 GCA_964344095.1 uncultured Klebsiella sp. | reverse complement strand
CCGGGGCCTACCAGGAGGTGATGGGCAACCTGCACAACCTGTTCGGCAGCACCGATTCGGTGCACATCCGTCTGCAGGCCTCTGGCGGCTACAAGGTCGATCATGTGGTGCGTGGCGACACCAACGCCGATGTGCTCAAGGCCATGGAGCACAACCCCGAGCTGCTGCTCGAGCGGCTGCGGCTCGCCAGCGAAGAGGCCATCGCCCGAGGCCAGCTGAAAATCAGCGAAGCCAGCCGGCTGATGGCCCACCTCGAGGCGAGCCTCGGCCAGACCACCTATTTGCGCAGCTGATTCATCAGGCCTTGGATGTCGAGTTGAGACCAGCGCCCAACCACCTTGCCCTTCTTGATCGTCACGGTGCTGATGCCGCTGAGCTCGACGCGGCGGCCGCTGGCCGGCACGCCGAACAGGGGCGCGCGGTTGTGAAGGCCACTGAGCTTCCAGAAGTGGGTCACCATGTCGCCTTCGGCGGTATCTGAAAACTCGAGCTTGATCTCACCCAGCGCAGAGCGGAACATGGTGATGATGCCGGCAAAGCCCTCGGTTCCCTTTTCAGGCGGATGCAACGGCGAATAGTCGTAGGTGTCGGGATCGACATACTTCTTCAGCACCGAGAGGTCGCCATCAACCCAGGCTCTGTGCATGAAGTCGTAGTAGATCTCGCGATTGGCGAAGGTGCTCGGGTTGAGCGGCGTCGCACAGGGGAAGGGAACGCCCTTCCCATACCAGGAGAGCTTGGCGCCAGCTTTGCTGCAGGCATACCAGGGCGCGTTGGCATAGCTGAGGCTGCTGGCGGGCTTGGCCTGCACGCTCGGCGCAAGGGCACAAGCCAGGCTGAGCCCGCAGAGGGCCGTAGCGAGGCGGCGACTGATGCTGTGGGACATAGCGATGGGTCGTGGAGGGGTGGGGACGCCGCAGTCCAGGCCTTGGCTGATCCACCCAAGCAGAAGACCCGCGTCGACTCGAAAACTAGACATCACCACGCAAATCGCGACAAGGGCTTAAGAGTCTTTTCAACATGTGAGCCGTCGAAGCGCTCTGTTGCCATCCATGTTTCGGTTTCCAGAGAGGGAAGGGATGCCAGCGGCGATCGGAATGACAATTCGTCCTGCAGGATTCGGGCTCTCACGCGCCATGTCGAGGCAATCTCTGACCAGGCTTGCCATTGCCATGCTGCTGGCCGTGGCCGCGCCTGGCACGCTGGGCGTCCGGGCAGAGAGCAAACCGCCCACAAGCCCCCACAGCACGCCTGAACCTGCCAGGACCAACGACAACCTGGCAGCATCGAGCACAGGCGACAAGGCCAGCCAATCCGCAGACTCAGCGCAATCAGCCGACGCCGCCAAGCCAACAGAAGCAGCCAAATCCAACGATCCCTGCGAGAAGAGCCATGCGATCAACCTGGCGGTGACCAAGGCGTTGAAGCGACCGCCGACCAACAACCCGCTCGACAGCTTCAGCTACATCGCCGGGGTGCGTTGCAAGGAGAAAGGCTGGCTCAAAGGCGACACGATGTTGCGTGACGACAGCTTCTTCGACGATCTCAGCAAAAAGGGGCTCGATTTCACGTTCACCTATTACCCCGACATGACCTGGAGCAACTTTGGCGCTCCGGGATACAGCTCGATGTACATCACGTCGCTCGACCTGTACACGGGCAAAACCGGTTTTCTGTGGCCCAACGGCCAGATCCATGCCACGGGATCGGGCTGGACGGGCGGTGTCTACAGCTCACCGACCAATCACACCTTCAAGGCTGAAACCTCGGCACCGCTGGAGAACTGGCGAATTTTCGAACTGTTTTATGGCCAAAAGCTGAGCAAAGAGTTTGAGGTTCGTATCGGCAAGATCTACCCCTGGGTCAAGTTTGCCTCGCACCAGACATCAGGCATCTTCCAGAACGTCGCTTTTGATTACCCGGGCCTCTACGGCACGACCACGTTCACGGGCAATTTTCTTCCCTATGCCTCAGCACCTCTGGGCATTCAGCTGAGCTACAACCCCAACAGCCATCATCAATTTCTGTTCCACGTGATGGACGGCAAGGATGACGCCAGTGGTGGCTACAAAATTTCACTCGCTGATACAACACTCAATGCCGATGATGGCGTTGAGATTCTGGCTGAGTACGCCTACCTCGATCACAGCCCCAACCCCAAGAAACTTCCCGGCTATTACAAAATCGGCTTCCAGGGCAATACCGGAAAATTCACCGATTTCAGCACGGGGCTGAGCAGCTATGGCAACTATGGCGGCTATGTGACTGTCGAGAAAATGTTGTATGCCGAGCCCAACCTGAAGATCCCGCGCAGCCAGGGTCTGCTGGGTTTCCTTAAGTTCAGCGGCAACGGCGGCAACAACTCGATCGTCAATGTGGTTGCCAGTGCTGGCTTGACCTATGCGGGGCTGTTCCCGGGCCGTGACTCAGACATGACGGGCCTTGGCATCGCTTATGCAGGCTTCAACCCCAATGCAGCCAATTACTACGCCGCAGTCGATGGCCAAAGGCCCAGTGCGTCAGAAACCACCCTCGAAGCCGTCTACGCGGCACAGCTGACCCCCTGGTTCATGCTGATCGCCAGTTACCAATATGTGATCAGCCCCAGCTCCATGGCCACCATGAACCCGTACATGCCAACCGGTCATGTGGTGCTGCTCAATACCCGCATCAGCTTCTGAGCTGCTTCATCTACCAAGCAGCACCAAGCAGTTCGATACCGGCCCAGAAATAGGGATTCGCCAGGCCATCGGCAACCCGACGTTGTTGCGCTGTGGTCAGCGACGGCAGCAGCACGGCATTGTCAGGTCCCAGCACCCGTTCGCCGTCAAGTCGCACCAGCCCACGACTGAACGCCTGACGGGTGAGCTGCAGGGCCTCGGCCTTGGGAATGCCAGCATCCAGATACCGATACATCTGCACGAAGTAGGCGGACGTTGCGACATCGTCGACATACCAGAGCGATCCGACCGCACTGCGTGCGCCTGCCTGCAACGCCAACCCGGCAAAGCCGAGTTCGGTGTCGGCATCACCCAGAGCCGTGCGACAGGCGCTGAAGCTGATCAGATCGAGCGGTGCACCTTGACGGGCTTTGCGCAACTTGACGAATTCACTGAGCGGTATCGGCACCGTGCCCGAATACATGCGTGATGCAGCCGGCCCGCCCGGCAGAAATTCGGCGTGAGTGGCGACATGCACGCGGCTGTAGCGGGGATCGGCAGCCTGTTCCAGCAAGGTGCTGGGGGTAAAAGCCCGATTGAGTGCAACGTCCTTGCGCTCATTGCGACCGACCTCCTGCAATTCAGTGGGGACCAGAGGCAATGGCGCCAGGCCATCAAACACCGCCGATCCAGCAGCCAGCAGGCGGCCGTTGTTGGGCAGGGGTGGTTCAAGGCTGGTCAGCGCCAGAGAAGGGGTCAGCGCAAACGCATAGGCGGTGCCGAAATACTCCTGCCCGTCATGCAAGGCCGCAAACGGAACGGCCTGCAGGCCGCGGTCGGCCGAGATCAGCAGCGTGGTGATGCGCTTCTGCTGCAGCAAGGGCGCGATCGAGGCAAAGAGCTGGTCGTACAGGCGCCGGCTAGGGGAGCGGGGATTGTCGACCTGAAGCGACTCCTGCCGTGACAGCTGGCGGTAGAGCTGGCGCAAATCGTCGGCGAAGGCCTTGCGGGACACTTCGACGCGACGCCCTTCGGGCTCGCCACTCAGTGGGATGAGGGTGAGATCGAGAAACGCATCGTTGCCTGTGCCCGTTGTCTTGCCCTGGGCTTCTGTAAAACGCACATGCAGGATTGCCGGGTTGTAAGCAGCCCGGTTGAAGCTGGGCGGCAGCAGTGCCTTGCGACCGAGGTCGCTCTGGGCCAGCAACGGCTCAGCGGCTGCGAGCAACGCAGCATCACCATGGAGGTCGTCCTCTGAGTTCGGCAACCAACTCTGTGGGCCCATCACCGTGCTGCGCGGCGCTCCACCGCCCCCGGGCGAGCCATCGCCGAGACCGCCACGCCCGGCGCCTCCATTGCGCACGCTTGTGGCCGCATCAAGCAAGCCCTGCTGCAGCTGCGGAACGCTTGGGCTGCTCAGTCCGGCACCTGAGCGTTCAGGCAGCAATGCATTGACAGCGCTGACTGCCTGGCTCCGGTCAGCCTGAGCCGCCGAAGCCGCGGCCTGCTGGGATGGCACTGATGCGACCGGTTGACCACCTGGGGTCGTTCCCGCCGACGCAGGACCGGCAGCTGCCGCAGCCTGTGTCCCAGATGCTGCGTTAGCAGCAGGTGTTGATTCGCTCTGCGCGGAGCTGTCGCCGCCGTTGGTGTCCGCGGAGGAGCTGGACGCACTCTCCTGAGCATTGGCAGAACCAGGATCCGATGGTGTGTTTGCCACCGCGGCAGATTGCTCCGAATTCTGCCCTTGATTGCCAGACTCGGAACTGCTGACCGATGCGCTACTGCTCACGGAGCCATCGTTGCCGGCACCAGTAGCAGCAGTGCTCGCTGCATCGCCACCCGCAGCCGCCGCTTCTGACGGGGCTGAGGTCATGGGAGCAGAGGTCGCTGCATTGGTTGCCCCTGCAGTCGTACTCGTGGTTGTCGTGGTTGATGCAGTCGATGCCTCAAACGAGCTGCCGAGGGACACACTGACCGCGAGTCCCGGGGAAGCGATGGTCGTTTCACCAGCCCTGGCCGAAACCTGCAGTGCTGATCC
>CAYFMB010000155.1:0-4712 GCA_964344095.1 uncultured Klebsiella sp. | reverse complement strand
GGAGTGTAAAGGAAGTTTGCGCGATTTGTGAAGCCCCTTGGCCCAGGTCTCTCGCCGACGTGTTGTGAGCTGGAGTCCCAGCGTCACCCTGGTGCCCACGCGGCAGTGCTTCAACGCTTGCAGCTACTGCCATTTCCGGCAGCCACTGGACCAGGCCGGCGGGCAGGCGGGCAGCGACTGGCTCAGCGATCAGCAGGCACGCTTGCAGCTGCAGCTGCGGCCCCAAGCGCTTGAGGTGTTGCTGCTCAGCGGTGAGGTGGCGCCAGGGGCGTCCAACCGCAGGGCTTGGTTTGCCAGGCTGCAGCGGCTGTCACGCCTGGCGTTGCAGGCGGGTCGACTGCCCCACACCAATGCCGGGCCGCTCACACGCCGTGAAATGGCGGCACTGGGCCGGCTTAACCCGTCGATGGGTTTGATGCTGGAAGGTCTGGGCCCGGCCCATGACGCGGCTCATCGCCAGGCGCCCAGCAAAACCCTGGCCGTGCGACTCGGCCAGCTTGAGCAGGCCGGTCGTCTGGGCATTCCCTTCACGACCGGACTGCTGCTGGGACTGGGCGAGTCGCGTCGCCAGCGGCTTCAGGCCCTGGAACTGCTCGCGCTGCTGCAACGCCAATGGGGTCACATCCAGGAGGTGATCCTGCAGCCCTGGCGTCCAGACGGGCCAGGTGAGCTGCCGGCGGCTGAGATCGCGGCTCTGCTCGAGACCATTGCCGATGCGCGAGCGATCCTGCCGCCGTCGGTGCATCTGCAACTACCGCCCAACCTCTGGCCCAGGGAGCATCTGGTCGCCGCGCTCGAGGCCGGCATCGACGACCTTGGCGGCATCGACTGCGTCGATGTGATCAATCCGGCTTGGCCCCAACCCAGCATTCAGGTGCTCACGGCTCAGCTGGCGGCGGCGGGTTGGCGGCTTCAGCCGCGCGCCTGTGTGCATGAGCGCTGGATAGCGGCTCTGCCGCTGGCGTTGCGTCGCTGCGTCGCCGCGGTGCAGACCCAGCTGCCGGCACTTGTCTAAGCACGCTTGTTAGCGTCCTGATCCCTTGCAGAGCGGAGACAGGCGCGGTGATGGTCCCCTCGCAGCCCACGCCGCAGCGGTTGTTGCTGGTGCGTCTGCCCTGCAATCCGATCTTTCCGGTTGGGCCCATCTACCTGGCTGATCACCTGCAGAAGCAGTTCCCCGGGCTGCAGCAGCGCATCCTTGATCTGGCTGCTCTGCCCTTGCTCGATGTCGAACGCGTCCTGCTGGCCACAGTCGAGCAGTTCAGGCCGACGCTGCTCGTGTTCTCGTGGCGCGATATTCAGATCTATGCCCCGGTTGATGGTCGCGGTGGCAACCCGCTGCAGAACTCCTTTGAGGTGTTCTATGCGCGCAATCCCCTGAAGCGCCTGCGCGGCGCACTGGGCGGCCTGCGACTCATGGCCAGCCACTACGGCGAACTCTGGCGCAACCTACGCCTGCTGCGCCGCGGCCTGCGGCGGGCCAGGCGGTTTGAACCCAGTGCCAGGGCTGTGCTGGGTGGTGGTGCGGTCAGTGTCTTTTATGAACAGTTGGGCCGCAGCTTGCCTGCCGGCACGGTGGTTTCGGTTGGCGAGGGCGAAACCCTGCTGGAGAAGCTGATTCGCGGTGAATCGATCAGTGCGGAGCGCTGCTACGTGGCCGGTGCGCCGCCTCGCCCCGGGCTGATCCATGAGCAGCCCGCCCCGCTCGAAAAAACCGCCGTTGACTACGCCACGATCGAGCGGATCTGGCCGCAGCTGGGTTGGTATCTCGACGGGGGCGACTTCTACGTCGGTGTTCAGACCAAACGGGGCTGCCCCCACAACTGTTGTTACTGCGTCTACACCGTCATCGAAGGCAAGGCAGTGCGGGTCAACCCCGTCGACGAGGTTGTGGCTGAGATGCGGCAGCTCTACGACCGCGGCGTGCGGGGCTTCTGGTTCACCGATGCGCAGTTCATACCGGCGCGCCGTTACATCGATGATGCCAAGCAGCTGCTGCGGGCGATTCAGGCGGCGGGCATGGCTGATATCCGCTGGGCGGCCTACATCCGCGCCGACAATCTCGATGCCGAGCTCGCCGAGTTGATGGTGGCAACCGGCATGAGCTACTTCGAGATCGGCATCACCTCAGGCAGCCAGGAGCTCGTGCGCAAGATGCGCATGGGCTACAACCTGCGGACCGTGCTCGAGAACTGCCGCTTGCTGGCAGCGGCCGGATTCAGGGAGCATGTCTCGGTCAACTACTCCTTCAATGTGATCGACGAGCGCCCCGAGACGATTGCCCAGACCGTCGCCTATCACCGGGAGCTCGAGCGCATCTTCGGGGTTGACAAGGTTGAGCCTGCCATCTTCTTCATCGGTCTGCAGCCTCACACCCACCTGGAGCAGTACGGCTTTGACCAGGGCCTGATCCAACCTGGCTACAACCCGATGAGCATGCTGCCGTGGACGGCTCGCAAGTTGTTGTGGAATCCCGAGCCGATGGGCCGCACCTTTGGGCGCATCTGTTTGGAGGCTTTTGACACCAACCCTTCTGACTTTGGTCGCACTGTGATGACCCTGCTGGAGCGTGACTATGGCCAAGCCGCGTTGGCTCAGGCTCTGCATGCTCCTGTGGAGGGACGCAGGGCGCTGGCAACGGCTGTGATGTGATGAATCGCTTCGAGCGACAGTCTCTGGCTTGACGCCTTTGGGTTGATCAGCTCAAACGGCAGAGGCTGTGCCGGGCTCGCTGGAGCCGAGCCCCCTCGCTCCCGCTCTTCTCTGCGTTCAGCGGCTCTGGGGTGGCGCGTTGATCCACCGCCGCCTCACCCACAGCAAGGCGCTGAGCCCAAGCCAGCCGATGACTCCCCCAATGGGGTTGGGGTTGGCCCCCCCCGGGCCCACCAACCAGTCAGGGGCTGCGGGTGAGAGTTCAAACAGTCCTTGGTGGAGAGCAAACCAGCCGCCCACCAAGCCCCCGTGCAGTCCGACGGCGCCCCAGAGCAGGCCGTGATCCGCGCGCCGTTGCAGGGCCAGCACCAGACCCAGCAACCAGAGTCCACCCAGCAGGGCGAACGCCCCGCCGCCGGGAACCGTGAACCAAGGATGAAGCAGCGCAAAAATCGCCGCCTGCAGCACAAGGGCTGAGCGCTCACCCATGAGCAGCTCCAGCTCACCCCAGAGCCAGCCGCGAAACAGCAGTTCCTCGGCAAAGCCGACGCCAAGCACCAGAGCAAGGGCGTTGAGGCACTCAGCCAGACCCAGATCCCCAAGCCAGCGGGCTTGTCCGCTCAGGAGCAACGCCAACGTCAGGGGCCCAAGCAGCAGCACGGCTTTGAGCAGCCCGCGGATCAGTGCCTTAAGACCAGAGCGCCAGTCGCTGCAGGCCACGCCAAGGTGCCGCCACGCATCGTTCACACCCCAGGCCTGCTGCAGCCGACGCGGCAGGGTCAGCAGCAGCAGCACCAAGGCAATGGCGACCCCGGCAAGATCCACCTGATCGCCGCGCCAGCCTGGTGCAAGCAGGAGCAGCGGCCTACTGGCCAGCCAGCCCAGTCCATAGAGAACCGGCACAAACAGAACCGTTCCCCACCAGTGGAGTCTGGGGGTAGGGCTCATTCTTCAGGTTCGATCGTGCTGGTGAGGCCTTTGGCCTTGAGGGTTTCGCAATAGAACTCGGCGGGTTCGAGGTCACAAACGATGACCAGTCCAACGCCAGTGTTATGCGCTTCCAGCATCACGGCAATCGCGTCCTGCTCGCTCAGCGACGGCACCACCTGCCGCAGGGTGGTCACCACGTACTCCATGGTGTTGACCGGGTCGTTGTGCAGCAGCACCTTGTAGCGGGGCGACGGCTTGCGCACCCGCTCAGGTGCCTTCTCCATGACCGCCGCGCCGCCCGTTTCGCGGCCGGGGGTCTGGGTGGCTCTCAGAGGGTTCCTGAAGGTGTGTGCTGCAACGACCAAGCGGGGCATCAAGGCAAGACCGGCTGGCTGGCCTGCCACTGTAGTGAGGTCATTCGCCGCGTTCATCAGCCCGCCAGGGCCGTCTTGATGCGGCGCATCGCTTCGTCAACGTTGGCGCGGCTGTTGAAAGCCGACAGCCTGAAGTAGCCCTCGCCGGCGGCGCCAAAGCCGCTGCCGGGGGTGCCCACCACGTTGGCTTTGTTCAGCAGCAGATCAAAGAAGCCCCAGGAGTCGATGCCCGCTGGGGTTTTGATCCACACGTAGGGGGCCTGCTCGCCGCCGTAGACCGCCAGGCCAGCGGCGGCCAGCTCGCGGCGAATGATCGCGGCGTTCTCCATGTAGAAGGCGATCAGTGCTTTGACCTGGGCCTGGCCTTCTGGGCTGTAAACGGCTTCGGCGCCGCGCTGCACGATGTAGCTCACCCCGTTGAATTTGGTGCATTGGCGCCGGTTCCACAGGCCCCAGAGCTCGACCCGTTCGCCATTGGCGGCGGTGCCCATGAGCCCCTTGGGCACCACGGTCAGGGCGCAGCGGGTGCCGGTGAAGCCGGCGTTCTTGGAGAACGAACGAAACTCGATCGCGCACTCGCGCGCACCCTCGATCTCGTAGATCGAGTGGGGCAGGCTCGGGTCCTGAATGAACGCCTCATAGGCCGCGTCAAACAAGATCAGCGCGTCGTTGGCGCGGGCGTAGTCGACCCAGGCCTTGAGCTGCTCTTTGGTGGCGACGGCGCCGGTGGGGTTGTTGGGGAAGCAGAGGTAGATC
>CAYFMB010000154.1:0-4848 GCA_964344095.1 uncultured Klebsiella sp. | reverse complement strand
ATCTTCCCCGGCGGTGACACCGAGTTCCTGCATCCCAAGGACGGCGTCTTCCCCGAGAAGGTCAATGACGGTCGCACCATGGTGGGACACAACCCCCGCCGCATCGGCCAAAACGTCAACCCCTCCAGCATCAAGTTCACGGGTAAGAACACCTTTGATGCCTGAGGCCGACAGGCCAACTCCTATAAAGGCGGGGCCGCTGGCCCCGTTTTTTTTGTCAATCGGTCGCGCCATGTCCAGCTCAGCCCGCGCTTCGGTTTGCTCTGCCGCTGACGATGCGCGCTTCGCTGCGCAGCAAGCCGCGGGGTGCAATTTCATCCCGCTCAGCCGCCGCTGGCCGGCCGATCTGGAGACCCCGCTCAGCACCTGGCTCAAGGTGGGGGCCGCCAGCTCCCATGGCGTGCTGCTCGAATCGGTCGAGGGAGGCGAGCAACTGGGCCGCTGGAGCTTTGTGGTCAGCGATCCGCTCTGGATCCTCACCAGCCGCGGGGCACAGAGCGAACGGCGCTGGCGGGATGGCCGTGTCGAAACGCTGCAGGGCAATCCCTTTGAGCTCCAGCAACACTGTTTGGCCCCGCTGCGTTGTGGCCAGGTGCCGGGCCTGCCCGCCCTCGGGCACCTGTTCGGCTTCTGGGGCTACGAGCTGATCCGCTGGATCGAGCCCAGCGTGCCGGTGCACAGCAGCGGAGCCGACGCACCGCCCGATGGCTGCTGGATGTTGGCCGACAGCCTGCTGGTGTTTGACCAGATCAAACGGCAGATCACCGCAGTCGCCTTTGCTGACCTCAGCGACGGCCAGGACCCTGAAGCGGCCTACCGCGCAGCCAGCGCCCGCATCGACGCCCTCGAGGCGCGCATGCACGAGCCCCTACCCGCCGGCGTCAGCCCGCTGGTCTGGCACGACGCCAGCCCCGATGATGTGGACCGCACCCTGCAGATCCGCAGCAACGTTGGCCAAAAAGACTTCGAAGCTGCCGTGGCAACGGGCCGTGAACACATTGCCGCCGGTGATGTGTTCCAGCTGGTGCTGAGCCAGCGACTCGAAACCCGCGTCGATCGCGATCCGTTCGAGCTTTACCGCAGCCTGCGGATGGTGAACCCCTCGCCCTACATGGCGTTCTTCAACTTTGGCGGCTGGTACCTGATCGGCTCTAGTCCCGAAGTCATGGTCAAGGCGGAGCCCGGCGACGACGGCAGCGTCAGGGCGTCGCTGCGGCCGATCGCCGGCACCCGCCCCCGTGGCGCCAGCGTGGCCGAGGACCTGGCTCTGGAGGCCGAGCTTCTGGCTGATCCCAAGGAGCGAGCCGAACACGTGATGCTGGTGGATCTGGGCCGCAATGACCTGGGCCGGGTCTGCCGCCCGGGCAGCGTCAAGGTCACCGATCTGATGGTGATCGAGCGCTATTCACATGTGATGCACATCGTCAGTCAGGTGGAAGGGGCGCTCGCCGAGGGCAACAGCGTCTGGGACCTGCTGATGGCCTCCTTCCCGGCCGGCACGGTCAGCGGCGCCCCCAAGATCAGAGCCATGCAACTGATTCACGCGCTCGAACCCGAAGCCCGCGGTCCCTACTCCGGGGTGTACGGGGCCATCGACCTGGGAGGAGCGCTCAACACAGCGATCACGATCCGAACCATGGTCGTGTTGCCCGATGCCGGCGGCGGTTGGCGGGTACAGGTCCAGGCCGGTGCTGGTGTGGTGGCCGATTCGAAGCCTGAGCTGGAGTACCAGGAGACCCTCAACAAGGCCCGCGGCATGCTCAAGGCGCTGGCCTGTCTGCAATGAGCACGCCATTGCTGCTCAAGGGCTTTGAGGTCGAGATGTACACCGGCCGTCCCGATGGGGTGGTGGTGGGTTGCGCCGCCGAGGCGGCGCGCGAGCTCAGCGGGTTTGTGACCGAGCCCGACCACCGCAATCTCGAATATGTGACCGCCCCCGCTGCCAGCTATGACGCCCAGCTGGAGATGCTGCTCGAACCGCGCCGGCGACTGCGCAGCTGGCTCGCCCCGCGCGGGCTCACCCTGCTGCCAGGCAGCACCCTGAGCAGCGGCGACAGCAGCCGCTTTGAGCGATCCGATCCAAGCAACCCGTATCACGCCTACATCGAGCGCACCTACGGCACGCGTGTGGTGACCGCCAGCGTCCACATCAACCTGGGCATCACTGAGCCCGAGCGGCTGTTTGCCGCCCTGCGGCTGTTGCGCTGCGAAGCGGCCCTGCTGCTGGCCCTGTCGGCCAGTTCACCGTTTCTCGACAACCGCCCCACCGGCGCCCATTCGCACCGCTGGCTGCAGTTTCCACTGACCCCACCCCAGGTGCCCCTGTTCAGCAACCACGCGCATTACATCGACTGGATGGAGCAGCAGCTGGCCGCCGGGGCCATGCAGAACGTGCGCCATCTGTGGACGTCGGTGCGGCCCAACGGCGACAACCGACCCCACGACCTCAACCGCGTCGAGATCCGGATCTGTGATCTAATCGCCGATCCGAGCGAACTGCTGGCCGTCACCGCCCTGGCCGAACTGCGGGTGCAGCAACTGCTGCGCCAACCCGAGCACCATGACCCGCTGCTCTGCAGCAGCCTGCACCCCGAAGCCCTAGCGGCCCTGTGCGACGCGAACGACCGCGCCGCGGCCCAGAGCAGCCTCGAGGCAACGCTGCAGGACTGGCGTACGGGCAGCAGCATCGGCGCCACCGACTGGATCCGAGGCTTGCTGGAGGAGCTGGCTCCCCTGGCCAAGGAGCTGCAGCTCGAGGCCGTGCTGGCGCCCCTGCATGGACTGCTGAGCCAGGGCAACCAGGCCATGCACTGGCTGCGGCGGCATCAGGCCGGTGAATCGGTTGCCGCAATTGTGGCGAGCGATGCCGCAGCCTTGGCCCTGCGCGAAGAGGCTTTGGGATGATCATGAACACAACAGCCTCACTTCTCGCCCGCGAGCCAAGCCCGATGCGGCCGTCTGATCCGCTTGTTTCCCAAAGCTCGCCCCGGGTGCGTCGCCTGCTGGGCGAGCGACTCGAGCTCGTTGAGGAGCTTTGGCAAACGGTGCTGCGCAGCGAGTGCCCCCCCGAGCAGGCCGAACGCTTGCTGCGCCTCAAGCAATTGAGCGCCCCCGACAGTCCCGCCAGTGACACCAGCGGGGCGATCGTGGCGTTGATCCGCGAGATGGACCTCGCCGAAGCGATTGCCGCCGCACGGGCGTTTTCGCTTTATTTCCAGCTGGTCAACATCCTCGAACAGCACATCGAGGAGGACACCTATCTCGACAGTTTGAGCGGTCAGAACCAGCCGATGCCGGCTGACCCGTTCCAGCCACCCCTGGCCAGCCAGGTGGAACCGGCCACCTTCAGGCAACTGTTTGAGCGGTTGCGCAGCCTGAACGTGCCGCCGGCGCGGCTGGAAGGTCTGCTGCACGACCTGGACCTGCGGCTGGTGTTCACCGCGCACCCCACCGAGATCGTGCGCCACACCGTGCGCCACAAACAGCGGCGGGTGGCCAACCTGATTCAGCGGCTTGAACAGGCCAGCGGCCTGAGCCTCGACGACACACTGGTGATCCGGCGGCAACTCGAAGAAGAAATCCGTCTGTGGTGGCGCACCGACGAGCTGCACCAGTTCAAGCCGACGGTGCTCGATGAGGTCGATTACGCCCTGCACTACTTCCAGCAGGTGCTGTTCGAGGCCATGCCCCAGCTCAGGCAGCGCCTGCGCTCGGCCCTGGCCACCAGCTACCCCGATGTGGAGCCGCCACGGGACGCCTTCTGCACATTTGGCTCGTGGGTGGGTTCCGACCGTGACGGCAACCCCTCAGTGACCCCTGAGATCACCTGGCGCACCGCCTGCTACCAGCGCCAGCTGATGCTGGAGCGTTACATCAAGTCGGTGAGCGAGCTGCGCGATCAGCTCAGCATCTCGATGCAGTGGAGCCAGATCAGCCCGGCCCTGCTCGAGTCGCTCGAAATGGACCGGCTGCGCTTCCCCGAGATCTACGAGGAGCGGGCGGCGCGCTATCGGCTCGAGCCCTATCGGCTCAAGCTCAGTTACACGCTCAAGCGCCTGCAGCTCACCCACCAACGCAACCAGCAGCTGGCCGAAGCGGGCTGGGAGTCGCCTTGCGATGGCCATACCGGCGTCGTCAGCGCCTGGTCGGCCGAAACGAGCAACGGCAACGGGTCAGGATCGTCAACCCCCGAGCTGCATTTCAGCTCGGCCGATGAATTCAGAGCCAGCCTTGAACTGATTGCCGAGAGCCTCGAGGCCACCGGACTGAGCTGCGAGCCGCTGCAAACCCTGATCAGTCAGGTGCACATTTTTGCTTTCTGCCTGGCGAGCCTGGACATCCGTCAGGAGAGCACCCGTCACAGCGATGCGATCGACGAGCTGAGCCGCTACCTGCAGCTGCCGGTTCCCTATGCCGAGATGGACGAGGCCCAGCGGATCGAGTGGTTGCTGCGTGAGCTGCAGACGCGGCGCCCGTTGCTGCCCCCCGCCGCCCGCTGGGGCGAAGCCACCGCCGAGACCTTTGCGGTGTTCCGCATGCTCAAGCGGCTGCAGCAGGAATTCGGCGAGCGCATCTGCAGCACCTATGTGATCTCGATGAGTCACACGGTCTCAGACCTGCTCGAGGTGCTGCTGCTGGCCAAAGAGGCTGGCCTGGTGGATCCCCAGGCCCAGCGCTCCTCCCTCCTGGTGGTCCCCCTGTTCGAAACCGTCGAAGACCTGCAGGGGGCCCCGGCAGTGATGGAGCGCCTGCTGAGCGAGCCGTTCTACCGCCGCCTGCTCGAGAACGGCGTCGAGGGCGGTCAGCCGCTGCAGGAGGTGATGCTGGGCTACTCCGACAGCAACAAGG
>CAYFMB010000153.1:0-4903 GCA_964344095.1 uncultured Klebsiella sp. | reverse complement strand
CCTCCTGACCCACAAAGTTGATGACGTTGGGGGTGCTGCGCACGGCCATCATGGTGTCCTCATCGAGGACCATTCGCACCAGCACGTAGCCGGGGAAAACCTTTTCTTCGATTGACTGACGGCTGCCGTCCTTCTTCAGCTTGACCCCGGGGGTCTGCGGGATCTCAATTTCGAGAATGCGATTGGCCACCCCCAGGGTGACGGCGCGCTGCTCAAGCGTGGCCTTGACCTTTTTTTCGCAGCTGGAGGCCACCTGCACCGCGTACCAACGAGCCACCGCCGTGGGTTGCTGCTCGGGTTGTTCGCCCTGCTCGGGGAGGCTGAGGGGCTCGACCAGGCTCAGGTCGCTGTCCAGATCGGCAGGCTCGGCCTCAGCCACAGGCTCGGCAACGGCTTCGGCGACCTGCTCTGCGGCAAAGGCCTCTTCACTGGTCAGTGGTGAATCGGTGAGGGACTCGGTCACAGGGCGTTCAAGGGGAGATCACGACAACAGGGGTGTGGCAGCTGTCCGCTTAGCGGAACACTTGGATCGCCGTCCAGCCGTAGAAGCGATCGACGGCGGCGATGGCTGCTGCTGACAGACCCACCATCAGGATGACGGCCACCGACTCGCTGAACAGCTGGGCACGGGTCGGCCAGACCACCTTGCGCAGTTCGTCGGTTGTGGCAGCAACGAATCCCGCAGCGCCAGCGGGCTCCTGCGGAGCAGGAGCGTCAGACGATGCTGTCGGGGTTGCTGCAGTGGGCTGAGTTTCGGTGTCCACGGGCGCTCGCGCACCGGCGCGTTCGCGCGTACCGGCAAACGATCACCCTACCGGATGAACCAACGTTCATGGCAGGGCGACGAAGCGCAGCGGCGCGCCGGGACTGTCGCCCGCCAGCACCTGCAGCCGCCGGGCCTGGCTGAAGCGTTCCTCGAGCAGGGCGGTGGCCAGCGGGTTCTCGAGGGTGCGGCGCAGCACCCGCCGCAGGGGGCGGGCGCCGTATTCAGGTTCATAGCCCTGTTCCGCCAGGGCTTGCACCACAGCGTCATCGACCTCGAGCTGCAGTTGCTGCTCGGCCAACAGGGCTGCCAGCTCGGCCAGCTGCAGACGCACGATCCGCTGCAGATCGGATGCCGCAAGGGGTCGAAACCGGATCACCTCGTCAATACGGTTGAGAAATTCCGGCCTGAACTGACGCGCCAGGGCCGTCTCGATGGCGGCAGCCAGGGCGTCGTCGTTTCCGGCGCGGGCGTGCTCCAGGATCGCCGCGCTGGCCAGGTTGCTGGTCATGATCACCACAGTGTTGCGGAAATCGACCGTGCGCCCTTGGGAGTCGGTGAGGCGGCCGTCATCGAGCACCTGCAGCAGCAGGTTGAACACCTCGGGGTGGGCCTTCTCGACCTCGTCGAGCAGCAGCACTGCATAGGGACGGCGCCGTACCGCTTCGGTGAGTTGGCCGCCCTCCTCGTAGCCCACGTAGCCGGGAGGGGCCCCCACCAGACGCGCCACGGCATTGCGCTCCATGAATTCGCTCATGTCAAAGCGCACCAGGGCGTCGTCCTCGTCGAACAGCGAGGCGGCAAGGGCTTTGGCCAGTTCGGTTTTGCCGACGCCGGTGGGGCCCAGGAACAAAAACGAGCCCACGGGCCGGCGGGGCGACTGCATGCCGGCGCGGGCGCGGCGGATGGCGGCCGCCACGGCGGTGACCGCTTCGGCCTGGCCCACCACCCGCTGGCCCAGGTGCTGCTCAAGCTCGAGCAGCTTGGTGCGTTCGCCCGCTAGCAGCCGCTGCACCGGAATGCCGGTGGAGCGAGCCACCACATCGGCGATGTCGCCCGCCTCGACCTGCTCGCGCAGCAGCGAATCTGCCGCCAGCTGCTGTTCGAGTTGCTCTCGGTGCTGTTGCAGCTCGGCCAGTTGATCGAGCTGCAGCCGCGCCGCTTCCTCATAGTGGCCATCGCGTTCAGCCTCGGCGATCGTCTGGCGCAGCTCTTCGTCGCGCTGCAGCAGTTCATGCCATTCGAGCTGGCGATCGCGCTCTTGGTGCCAGCGCTGCTGCAGCGATTCGAGCTGGGCGCTGGCCTGGTGACGCTGCTGTTGCAGCGTCACCCGCTCACCTTCGGGGGCGGTTTCGGCGGCTAGCAGGGCCAGCTCAACCCGCCTGAGCTCCGCTTCGGCCTGCTCCACCATCTGGGGTTTGGAGGTGGCCTCCATGCGCAGCTGGGCCGCCGCTTCATCGACCAGGTCGATGGCCGAGTCGGGCAGGCAGCGGTCGCTGATGTAACGCGCCGCAAGCCGTGCCGCCGCCAGCAGGGCGCCATCGCTGATCGTGACCCCGTGGTGCAGCTCGTAGCGCTCCTTGAGGCCCCGCAGAATTTCGACGCTGGTGTCGATGTCGGGCTCGCGGATCAGCACCTGCTGGAAGCGTCGCTCCAGGGCGGGATCCTTTTCAAGGCTGCGTCGGTAGTCCTCGGGGGTGGTGGCGCCGATGCAGCGCAGGTCGCCGCGGGCCAGAGCTGGCTTGAGGATGCTGCCGGCGTCGGCGCTGCTGCGATCGCTGGCCACAACCGTGTGCAGTTCGTCGATGAACAGGACCACTCCCTGGGGGTCCTGGCGCACCTCATCGAGCACGGCGCGCAGGCGTTCCTCGAACTGACCGCGAAATTTGGCGCCGGCGATCAGGGCCCCCAGATCGAGGGCCACCAGCCGCAGGCCCTTGAGCGACTCGGGAACTTCGCTGGTGGCGATGCGCTGGGCCAGCAGTTCGGCCACCGCCGTTTTGCCCACGCCCGGTTCGCCGATCAGCACCGGGTTGTTCTTGCTGCGGCGCGACAGCACCTGAATGACCCGGCGGATTTCGCTATCGCGGCCGATCACCGGATCGAGTTCACCGGCGCGGGCCGCTGCCGTCAGGTCGCGGCCATAGCGCTCAAGCGCCGTCAGCTCAGCAGGTTCCACAGCCTCGAGCGCTGCTGCCTGGACCGCTGCCGCCTGGCTTGGTTCTGCCGGTGCCGAAGGGCCGGGCTGGGGTTCCTGGCCACCCGAGGTGCGCGCCATGATCGCTGCGCCGATGCGAGGTTCTGCCGGCAGGGCACTTAGCAGATGGTTCACATCGAGCAGGGTGCTGCCCTGGCGTGCTCTGAAGCTTTCGGCGACCTCGAGCAGGTCCTCGAGGGCATCGCCGATGTAAAGCTCCTCGCTGCTGGCGACGGGCTGTTCGCTGCAGAACGCTTCGATGCGATCGAGCATCGCGTCGCGGTCCAGGCCCAGGCCGTCGGTCCAGCGGTCAAAGCGGCTGTCGAGCAGCAGGCTTTGCAGCAGGTGCTCCACGTCCATGGCGCCATGGCGCCAGCGCCTGGCCTGGTCCTGGCTGGCCAGCAGCAGCTCCCAGGCGTCGTCGCTGAAGCGGTCGGGGTCGCTGGTCAGGGATCGTTGGGCCGTGGCAGGGGCGCGGGTCATGGCGGATCAGGCGGCCTGCTGGCGTGAGCTCAGTTCGATCAACTCCACCTTGTAACCATCAGGGTCTTCGATGAAAGCGATCACGGTGGAGCCGTGCTTCATCGGTCCTGGTGGCCGCACCACCCGACCGCCTCGCGCGGCGATGGCCCCGCAGGCGGTGTGGATGTCATCGACACCCAGGGCGATGTGGCCATAGCCGCCGCCATGGTCGTAATGGGGCGTGTCCCAGTTGTGGGTGAGCTCGAGCACGGTCGTGTCGCTTTCGGGGCCGTAGCCGAGAAAGGCCAGGGTGAAGCGCCCGTTGGGGTAGTCCTTGCGGCGCAGCAGAGCCATGCCCAGCACCTCGCTGTAAAAGGCGATCGAGCGCTCCAGGTCACCGACCCGCAGCATCACGTGGAGCAATCGCATTAACCGTTGAGGCACTGAGCCCATTGTGGACAGATGCCGCAAGCGTCTGTTGCTGGCTCGGCCGCGGCTCTCTGGCCTTTGTGTGCCGATTGGCACCAAAGGCGGGGCAGGGGCGACCCATAGGATCCCTTCATCTTTCCTTTCGATTCGCAGGCCCGTGATCGATTCCCTCGACCTTGTGATCGACACCGTGGTAGCCCGCGAGGTTCTCGATTCACGCGGCACGCCCACGGTTGAAGCCGAGGTTCTGCTCGAGGGGGGTGCCAGCGGTCGGGCGATCGTGCCGAGCGGAGCCAGCACCGGTGCCCATGAGGCCCACGAGCTGCGCGACGGCGGTAGCCGCTACTTCGGCAAGGGCGTCAGCCAGGCCGTGACCAACATTGAGGAGCGGATTGCCCCAGCCCTGTGCGGCCTGAGCGCTCTCGATCAGGGTGCGGTCGACGCGGCCATGGCCGAGCTCGACGGTTCCGACAACAAGAGCGCCCTGGGGGCCAATGCCATCCTGGCCGTCAGCCTGGCCACGGCCCGGGCAGCGGCCAACGGCGTTGGCCTGCCTCTGTACCGCTATTTGGGCGGTCCCATGGCCAACCTGCTGCCAGTGCCGCTGATGAACGTCATCAACGGTGGTGCTCACGCGGCCAACAGCCTGGATTTCCAGGAGTTCATGATCGTGCCCCATGGCGCTGACAGCTTCAGGGAAGCGCTGCGTATGGGTGCTGAGGTGTTCCACACCCTCAAGGGGCTGCTGCACGACCGCGGCATGAGCACCGCCGTCGGCGACGAGGGCGGCTTCGCTCCCGACCTCGGCAATGACGCTGCCGGCGACATTTTGGTGCAGGCGATCGAGAAGGCTGGCTACCGCCCTGGTGACCAGATCTCCCTGGCCCTCGATGTGGCCAGCACCGAGTTCTTCAAGGACGGTCGCTATGCCTTCGGTGGTGGCAGTTACACCAGCGCCGAGATGGTTGAGGAACTGGCCAAGCTGGTGAGCCGCTACCCGATCGTTTCGATCGAGGATGGTGTCGCTGAGGACGATTGGGACGGCTGGAAGA
>CAYFMB010000152.1:0-4908 GCA_964344095.1 uncultured Klebsiella sp. | reverse complement strand
GCTCTGCACCCAGCCCGGCTCCTGGAGCAATAAATGATCAAAAATGCGCTGCTTGAGGTCGGCTTCCACCTGCCGGCCCACGCCAAACACCAACATGCGCGACAGCAGGCGCACGCCGGCCATGACACTGGCCAAAACAGCGATCAGCAGAGCCTGATGCAGCAGGTCGCTGAGGGCAAAGCCATCGTGCAGGTCATCGACCACCCCGCGCACCAGCAAGGGGATGGTCACGCTGAGCAGGTTGACCACCACCAGGGCGACCATGCCGGTCAGCACCAGCCGCCGGTGGGGCCTCAAATAACGCAAGATCAGGGCCAGCCGCGGAGCAGCCATCGGCAACAACAGGCGGCAGAGTCAGAGCCAACCTAAAGACCGGCGGCAGCGCCATGGACAGCAGCGACCAAAGCCATCCGCTCGAGGCCACCGACCGTGAAACGGTGGAGCGCCTGCTGGCGGCTGCGGCCCCCAGCGATGCCGATCTGGTCGATGCGGCGCGGTTGCTGATGCGCTACCAGGGCTTTCCCGGCGCCCACGCGCTGCAGGACGACCTGGCCAAAGCCCTGCGGCTGTGGGGACTGGATCGCGACGCCCTGCAGCAGCGCACGCGGGCGATCTGGGCCCAGGGCTACCGGCCCAGCGCCGGCGGCAACGACGGCGTGGGCTCCGGCTTTGACACTGCCGACGAGGCCGGCGGCTGATCGCTGAACCCTCTCGCCAAGGGGCCCCGGTTCGGGTGATAGTGGAAACGTCCCCATCACCCAGCCCGGCGTGCCCTGCACCCGGGCTTTTTTCTGGCCAGAGGCACCTGACCCCACGGCATGACCCCTTCCATGAGCCCAGGCCTGCTCGAGCAACTGCTGCAGGGCCGCGATCTCAGCACTGAACAGGCCGGCACCCTGATGCAGCTGTGGTTGGACGGCACGATCGAACCGGTGATGACCGGGGCGCTGCTGGCGGGTCTGCGGGCTAAGGGGGTGTGCGGCGCCGAGCTTGCCGCCATGGCTGACGTGCTACGCCAGGCCTGCGAGCTGCCCGGCGAGCGCCCCACAACGACCCTGGTCGACACCTGCGGCACCGGCGGTGCCAGCGTCGAAACGGGGCTGGAGAGCTTCAACATTTCGACGGCGGTGGCCTTCACCGCCGCAGCTTGCGGCGTGGCGATTGCCAAGCACGGCAACCGCAGCGCCAGCGGCCGCGTGGGCTCGGCCGACGTGCTCGAAGCCCTGGGCATCAACCTGGCCGCACCCACGGCCCAGGCCCTGAAGGCCCTGACCGAGGCCGGGGTGACCTTTTTGTTTGCGCCCGGCTGGCACCCGTCGCTGGCGGGGCTGGCGCCGCTGCGCAAAGCCCTGGGCGTGCGCACCGTGTTCAACCTGCTGGGGCCGCTGGTCAATCCCCTGCGCCCCGACGCCCACGTGCTGGGCGTCGCCAGGGCCGATCTGCTCGATCCGATGGCCGATGCCCTGCGGCGGCTGGGCATGACCCGGGCCGTGGTCGTCCACGGCCATGGCGGCCTCGATGAAGCCACCCTGAGCGGAAGCAGCGAGCTGCGTCTGCTCGAGCACGGCCAGCTGCGCAGCGCCGTGCTCGATCCCCAAAGCCTGGGACTCACCCCAGCCCCCGCCGCGGCAATCGCCGGTGGCGACCTGGCGACCAACACCGCCATCCTCAAGGCGGTGCTGCAAGGGCACGGCAGCACCGCCCAGACCGATGTGGTCGCCCTCAACACGGCCCTGGTGCTGTGGGTGGCTGGCCGCGCCGACAGCTTCAACAGCGGCGTCGACCAGGCCCGCAGCGCCCTCGCCGCCGGCAGTCCCTGGCGACGGCTTGACGCCCTGCGAGGCGCCCTGGCCGGCAGCGCTGCAGGATGATCAGGACAGATTCGCTGCCCAGACCTTGATCACCGCTGTCGACCGATCGCCCCAACACGCTGCTGAGGCGTTGCTGGTGCTGGCCGATGGCACGGTGCTGCGGGGTGTGAGCTTCGGCGCACGCGGCACCACCATCGGCGAGGTGGTGTTCAACACCGGCATGAGCGGTTACCAGGAGGTCATCACCGACCCCAGCTACTCGGGCCAACTGGTGACCTTCACCTACCCCGAGCTCGGCAACACCGGCGTCAATGCTGCCGACCAGGAAGCCGAGCGCCCCCATGCCCGCGGCGTGATTGCCCGGCAGCTGGCCCCGGTGGCCAGCAACTGGCGCGCTGAGGGCAGCCTCGAGGACTGGCTGAGCCAGCACGGTGTGGTGGGCATTGCCGGGGTCGACACCCGGGCCTTGGTGCGGCACCTGCGCGAAGGCGGAGCCATCAACGGTGCCATCAGCAGCGATGGCACCCCCGCAGCAGCCCTGCTGGAGCAGGTGCGCGCCGCACCCTCGATGGCCGGCCTCAACCTGGCCGCCCAGGTGAGCACCCAACAGCCCTACCACTGGGACCAGCCCTGCAGCGCCGACTTCGATGCGCGATTGCAGCCCCAACCCGAGCAGCCTTACCGAGTGGTGGCGATCGACTTCGGCATCAAACGAGCCATCCTGGAGCGCCTGGTGGCCCACGGCTGCAGCGTCGAGGTGCTGCCGGCCAGCGCAACCTTGACCGAGGTTCTGGCGTTGCAGCCCGAAGGCGTCTTCCTCTCCAACGGTCCTGGTGACCCAGCCGCGGTCAGCAGCGGCATTGATCTCGCTCGCGGACTGCTGGAGCAGCGCGACCTGCCGCTGTTCGGCATCTGCCTGGGCCATCAGATCCTGGGGCTGGCCTTGGGCGGCAAGAGCTTCAAGTTGGGTTACGGCCACCGCGGTCTCAACCACCCCTGCGGCAGCCCCGGGGAAGTGGAGATCACCAGCCAGAACCATGGCTTTGCCATCGACGCCGACTCCCTGCCCAGCGATCGGGTCGCCATCACCCATCTCAACCTCAACGACCGCACCGTGGCCGCCCTGGCCTTGCGTGATCAACCCGTCTTCGGGGTGCAGTACCACCCGGAGGCCAGCCCCGGCCCCCACGACGCCGACCACCATTTCGCTCGCTTCACGGCGCTGATGGCGGCGCGCCGCTGACCCGTCACGCACAGTTTTGTTGCGAGGGCGACCAACACGTTTTTGCTCTCTACACTTCGGCCCAACGGTCTTAGGGAGCTTGGACCCATCACCGACCTGCAGCGACTGACGGTCTCCCTGCGGGCTGGAGTTGAGCAGCAGGCCCACTGCCAGCTGTTTCAGTTCACCGGCCAGCTGGATGCCTACTCAGACAAACAGTTCAGCGAGTTCATCACAAGCCAGCGCACGTCGACGCCCCAGCCTCTGGTGATCGACCTGAGCCGGATCGACTTTCTCGATTCCTCAGGCCTCGGCGCTCTTGTGCAGCTGGCCAAGGACTGCAACAGCAACAACTACCCGTTTGTCGTGGTCGGCAATGCCCGCGTGACCCAGACGATCAAACTGGTACGGCTGGAAGAGTTTCTGCATCTGCAACACGACCTCGACAGCGCCCTTGACCAGTTCGCCGCCTGAACCAGGCGCCTGGCTGGGCCAACTGAGGCCGTGCCCTCCCGAGCTGGAGCTGGGCCCCCTCCAGCTCGCCTGGCTTGGCGATGCCGTCTGGGAGTTGCATCTGCGCCTGCAGCACTGCCGCCGGCCAGGTCGCTCCGCTGCACTGCACAAGGCGGTTGTGGCTGCGGTGCGGGCCGATGCCCAGGCTGAGCAGTTGCAACAACTGGAACCGCTACTCAACGCGGCTGAACAGGATCTGGTGCGCCGGGGTCGCAACCGTGCCGGCCAGGGCCCACGCCGCGCCGATGCCGCCAACTACGGCAGAGCCACCGGTTTCGAGTCGCTGCTGGGCTGGCTGTTCCTGCACAATCCGGCGCGGTTGGCCGAGCTGCTAGATCACTTGAAGGAGAACGCCCCATAAACCTTTCGCCGCTGTTGCCATGAGCCCTCGTTTTCAACGCCGTCCGGAGCGCCGGAGCGGCTCCGGGGGATCCGGACGCCCCGCCGGCCAGGGTCGTTCAGCACCAGCGGGTCGCAGCTGGAGCGGCGACGACGCCAAGGGCGAATGGCGCCCCAAGCGACCCGTCGACGCCAAGCGGCGCTCCGGACCTGAGCGTCCGGGCGGACGCTTTGGTGAGCGTTTTAGCGAGCGTCCCAGCCCCCGCTTTGGCGAGCGCAGCGGCGACCATGAGAGCCGCGGTCAGCGCCGCTTCGGGCCCCGCAGCGAAGGGACAGATCGCCCCCAGCGCAGCGATGCGCGCAGCCCAGGCCGCAGCCCAGCTGGGCGCGGCAGCGATCGTCCGCGCGAACGGCGCGAATGGGGTCGTGACAAGTTTCGCGATGGCAGCCGGGACAAGTTTCGTGATGGCGGCCGCGATGCTGGCCGCGACGTCTTTGCCAGCCGGCGCCGCGACGCTGACACGGAGCAACCGCCTTCGGGCGAGGCCGAAACCCTGGGTTTCACCCCGCCCAGCGACCTGATCTGGGGACGCCACCCAGCCCAGGCGGCCCTCGAGAGCGGTAGGCCAATTCACCGCATCTGGTGCACCCCTGAGCTGCGCCACACCCCACGCTTTCTGCAGTTGCTGCGTGAGGCCAAGGCCTCGGGCGTGCTGGTCGAGGAGGTCACCTGGGCCCGCCTGGGTCAACTCACCGGCGGTGCCGTACACCAGGGCATCGTGCTGCAGAGCGCCGCGGCCGAAACCCTCGATCTGGCCAGCCTGATCGACGGCTGCAGCCAGATCGGAGAAGCGCCCCTGTTGATGGCCATCGATGGGCTCACCGACCCCCACAACCTGGGAGCGATCGTGCGCAGCGCCGAGGCCCTCGGGGCCCACGGCATGGTGCTGCCGCAGCGCCGCTGTGCCGGCCTCACCGGCTCGGTGGCCAAGGTGGCCGCCGGCGCCCTGGAACACCTGCCCG
>CAYFMB010000151.1:0-4923 GCA_964344095.1 uncultured Klebsiella sp. | reverse complement strand
GAGGCCACCGCCGCCGCCGAGGCCATGGCCCTGAGCCGCGCGGTGTGCAAACGCGCTGGCGCCAGTCGCTACCTGGTGGACCGGGAGGTGCTGCCCCAGACCCTGGCGGTGTTGCAGACCCGGGCCGAACCCGTGGGCATCACGCTGGAGCTGATCGATGCTCAGGCCTGGGCCGCCGATCCTGCGCTGGCGCAGGCGGCTCTTGCTGCTGCTGACGTGTTTGGTCTGTTGCTGCAGCTGCCGGCGACCAGCGGGATTCTTTGGGATCCCACCTCGGTGTTGCAGGCCGCCCGCAGCGCCGGTGTGATCGCCACCGTTGCCATTGACCCGCTGGCCCAGGTGCTGTTGGCGCCTGTGGGCTCGCTGGGTGCAGCGATCGCCGTTGGCAGTGCCCAGCGCCTGGGCGTGCCCATGATGGCCGGGGGGCCCCATGCGGCCTTCTTTGCCACCGACGAGGCCTACAAGCGCCAGATCCCGGGGCGGCTGGTGGGCCAGTCGCTCGATGCCGAGGGCCGGCCGGCGCTGCGGCTGGCGTTGCAGACCCGCGAGCAGCACATTCGCCGCGACAAGGCCACCAGCAACATTTGCACTGCCCAAGTGCTGCTGGCCGTCATGGCCAGTTTTTACGCGGTGCACCACGGCCCTGAGGGGCTGCGCTCGATCGCAGGGCGCATCGTGGCGCTTCGCTCGGCCCTGGCTGCGGGGCTTGCGACCCTGGGCATGGTGTCCGAGGGCGGCAGCGGCTTTGACACCGTGCGCCTGGTCACCCCCGCGGCATCTGATTTGCTGCAGCGGGCTGGGGCGGCCGGTTTCAACTTGCGCCCCGGCGACGGCGAGCTGGCGATCAGCCTCGATGAGCTCAGCACCCCCGCCGAGCTCGACGCCCTGCTGAGCGCACTGGCAGCCGATGCGGCAGCGGCAGCGGCGGCCTGCACAGCCTGCCGCGCCGAACTGGTGCGGTGCGGTGCCGCGAGGGCTGGAGCTCCCACCGGCGACCCCTCTGACGAGGCTCTCAGCGAGCTGTTGGCCGGTCTGCCGTTGCGCCAGGGGCCCTGGCTGCAGCAGCGGGTCTTTCACCAGTACCGCAGCGAAACCGAGCTGATGCGCTACATCCAGCGCCTGGTCAGCAAGGACCTGTCACTGGTGCACGGCATGATCCCGCTGGGCAGCTGCACCATGAAGCTCAACGCCGCCGCCGAGCTGGCGCCGGTGAGCTGGCCGGCTTTTGCCCAGTTGCATCCGTTTGCGCCCACTGAACAGCTGGCGGGCTATGCGCAACTCACGGCGCAGCTCGAGGGCTGGTTGGCGGCGATCACCGGCTTTGCGGCGGTGTCGCTGCAGCCCAATGCTGGCTCTCAGGGCGAGTACGCCGGTCTGCTGGTGATCAGGGCCTGGCACCAAAGCCGCGGTCAGGGCCACCGCAACGTGTGCCTGATTCCCACCAGTGCCCACGGCACCAACCCCGCCAGCGCTGTGATGGCGGGGCTGAGCGTGGTGCCGGTGGCCTGCGACGAGGCGGGCAATGTGGATCTGGCCGATCTCGAGGCCAAAGCCGTTCAGCACGCCGAGCAGCTGGCGGCGCTGATGGTCACATATCCCTCGACCCACGGGGTGTTTGAGCCCCAGATCCGCCGGATCTGTGAGCTCGTGCACAGCCACGGTGGCCAGGTCTACCTCGATGGCGCCAACCTCAATGCCCAGGTGGGGCTGTGCAAGCCAGGCCTCTACGGCGCCGACGTCTGCCACCTCAACCTGCACAAGACCTTCTGCATCCCCCATGGTGGTGGTGGCCCCGGGGTGGGGCCCATTGGCGTGGCAGCCCATCTGGCGCCGCTGCTGCCCGGCGTCACCGGTGGCATCGGTCCGGTGTCGGCGGCCCCCTGGGGCAGTGCCGGCATCCTGCCGATCAGCTGGATGTACATCCGTCTGATGGGCGGCACGGGCCTGCGCATCGCCAGCCAGGTGGCTCTGTTGGCGGCCAACCTGATCGCCCGGCGCCTCGAGCCCCACTATCCGGTGCTGTTCAAGGGCGAGGGCGGCTGGGTCGCCCATGAGTGCATTCTTGATTTGCGGCCGCTGCGCCGCAGTGCTGGCCTTGAGGTCGATGACCTGGCCAAGCGCCTCATGGACTACGGCTTCCACGCCCCCACCGTGAGCTGGCCCGTGGCAGGCACCGTGATGGTCGAACCCACCGAGAGCGAAGCGTTGGCTGAGCTGGATCGCTTTTGCGCTGCCATGGCGGCGATCCGGGTCGAGGCGGCGGCGATCGAAGCCGGCGCCAGCGACCCGGCCGACAACCCGCTCAAACGGGCCCCCCACACCCTGGCGGCGGTGACGGCTGATGTCTGGGACCGCCCCTACAGCCGCAGCCAGGCGGCGTTCCCGGCGGGCGAGGCCCAACGGGCCGACAAGGTCTGGCCGGCGGTGGCGCGTATCGACAACGCCTATGGCGACCGCAATCTGGTGTGCACCTGCCCCACTGTCGAGGAGCTCGCCCAACCGCTACCCCTAGCGTCGTAACGCGGCTGGGGGTTGCCAACGACGCAATGGTGCCGCATCATGGCGCATCCCTTCAGGGAACCATGGCCGGCAACGACAAACCGACGCAGCAGGTCTCCCGCGTTGAGGGCACCAATGTGGTGCGCGTGCCCTTTGGCGTGCGTCACGCCCGCCGCGTGCGCCCCGAGCGCCCTGATCACTGGGCCACTCTGGTGCTGCCCTTTGCGGCCGGTGGTGGTGGTGGCCCCCAGCCTCCCCAGGCGGCCTGACTTAGGCGCTCTGGTTGAGGCGCCAGTCGACCAGGGCCTTGACGTCTTGCACCGAACTCGCTGGTGCGCGAAACGGGGTCAGTTCCAGCGGGCTCCGCTCAGGCCGCACCACCCAGGTCAGGTCGGCTTGGGGGATGAGCACAAAACCTCGATAGCGCACGGGCGTGTTGCGGTTGCTCCCTGAGCTCGCCGGTGCCATGACTGCCGTCTAATCGGAAGGCTTCATTTGAGCGGGCTAACGGCGGGGAGCGGCCAATTTCATCTTTCCTTCGGCTCGCGCTTAACAGCGCGCAAACAAATACAAAAATGGCCGACAAATCCCTGGTGTTTCAAGCGATCTGATTGCGGCCGCTGGGCTGCCATCGGGTCGATCGGCTGGCGCCACAACTAGAGCGTGGCGCCCAACTGTTCGCAGTGAACCCTAACGATCAGGCGCTGCGCAGCTCAGGCTCGCGGTAGGGCACAAAGCTGGCCTTGCGGGCGCCGCAGATCGGGCATTGCCAGTCGTCGGGAATGGCCTCAAACGGGGTGCCCGGGGCGATGCCCGAGTCGGGGTCGCCCGCAGCGGGGTCGTAGATCATCGAGCACACCTTGCAGATCCACAGGCCGGCCACCGGTTCGGCGGCTTCAGCGAGGCTGCCGCCACCGTTGAGGGCCTTCAGGGCGATGCCGTAGCGCTCAGCGTGGTGTTGCTCGATCGGTGTCAGCAGGCCAAAGGTCTTGGCCGCCGTTCTGAACAGGCCGGCGTGGTCCTTGGATTCGTCGATCTGCGCATTGAATTCGGCCACAGCACCCTGGTCTCTGTCGCTGCGGGCCTGCTGCGCGAACTCCGGGTACATGGTCGTGTATTCGTAGGTCTCGCCTTCGATCGCCAGCTCAAGGCAGCGTGCCAGGGCGGCCTGCTTCTGAGCGTCGCTCAAGCTCGTGGCGTCTTCGATCACCAGTTCGGGGTGCAGCAGCCTGAAGTGGGCGAAGGCGTGCTCGGTCTCTTGGGCGGCGGTGTCGCGGAACAGCTTTGCCAGTTCTGTGTGGCCCAGTTGTCTGGCGACCTCGGCAAAGAACAGATATTTGCGGTTCGCCATGCTCTCGCCGCCGAAGGCGGCCTCGAGGTTGGCGCGGGTGCGTGACGCAGGCAGGTCCATGGGCAAGGGTGAAGCGGTGGCGCCACCCTAGCAGGCTAAGTCGGAATGATTATGAGTTAGCCCCTCTGCTCAGTAGTTGGCGCCGCTGCGCCGTTGGTGAACGGCGGTGGTCGCGGCGGCATCAAGCACGCCGCCAGCGCTGGCCTGGGCGTACAGCAGCCAGTGGTCGCCGCACTCCATGCGGGCGCTCACCGTGGCTTCGAGCCAGGCGAGCGCCGCAGGCAGGATCGGCTGCCCGTTGGGGCTGGTCTCCAGCTCCAGGCCGGCGAAGCGGTCGGCCCCCGGGGCAAAGGGTTGCAGAAACTGCTTCATCAGCGTGGTTTCGCGGCCGGCGGCCAGCACGTTGAGGCAGCACACATCACCGATGTGCAGCAGCGATTCGGCGGCTCGGTCCTTGGCGACGGCCACGGTGAAGCCTGGCGGGTTGAAGCTGGCCTGGCTCACCCAGCTGGCCACCAGGGCGCCGCTGAGGCTGGCCTCGCCGTCGCCCTTGCGGGCGGTGAGCACGCACAGCGAGCCCACCACCCGGCCCAGGGCCTGAATGGCGGGGTTGCTGCGGCTTTCGCTCAGCCCACCGGCGGCCTGACGGCGCTGGCTGCGGCGCTGCTCGCTCAGCAGTTGGCGTCCCAGGCCGGTGCCGGTTTCTTCAATCGTTTTGATCGTTTGCGCATCGGGGCTGAACTTCACCTTGATGGGCGCGAAGGCCATCGTGAAGCCGCCGTCGCGCAGCTTGGTTTCGAGCAGCTCGAGCGCCTCGCCGCTCCAGCCGAAGCTGCCGAACACCCCCACCGGTTTGCTGCGGTCGCCTTCGGCCAGCACCGTGCCCAGGGCCGACACGATCGGCGTGGGGGCGTGGCCCCCCAGGGTGGGGGAGCCGATCAACAGGGCATCGCAGTTGCGGATCGCCGCCAGCAGTTGCTCGGGCTCGCTGAATTCGCAATTGATGCTCTCCACCCGTACACCCGTGCGCGATACCCCCTGGGCCAGGGCATCGGCGATGGCGGCGGTGTTGC
>CAYFMB010000150.1:721-5014 GCA_964344095.1 uncultured Klebsiella sp. | reverse complement strand
CTTCACCGTCGACAACGTGGTGGCCAAAGCCAAGGCGTTGGGCTGATCAAAGATCTCCAACCCACACAACCCCGCCGCAACGGCGGGGTTTTTTCATGGGAATCAGGATGTCAATAGATCGCCAAATTTTCACCACTTCGACAAGCTACACAAGCGCAACACGTTTAAAGGCCCAAGATTGATCCAATCATTCAGGGCAGACACCGCATCAAAAGCATGCACCTTTTGCCATCGTCAGAGCATCGTTCAAGAACCAGATCAACTTAGAAACCTCAATCACCTTGAACTGGTTTGCGATTGAGGACCCAGCAAAGTCTTGACTGGTGGGGTAATAGCAACCGACACAATCAGCGTGGTCGGCACAACCTGGCCCGCGTTGTTGACCGGGATCGTCAAGCGGGTGAGGCCCCCCGCCTGAATCAGCTCACCAATCGCCCGCTCGGGCTGCTGCGAATTCAACTGGACCAACGTGCACCTCTGGCTACCGGCCGGAGCAATGCACACCCTGAGCGCTTTTTGGCCAGGAGGCAAGACCAGACGCACGGCACTTGCGGGCAGCGTCACCAGGGAGCGGACCGCCGCCGGATAGCGCGACAAGGGGTAGCGATAGAGCTCCACTTCGGTGGCGTTGGGGGCTTCGATGTCGACGCGCCCCTGGCGCAGGGCCTGCTCGACCCTGGGGAGCTCTGGCAGGCTCCACTGCAGCGGGTTGAAGACCAAGGGGCCCCAACTTGGTCCGCTGCTGCGGCTGGGCAGCAGGGGGATGCGGCGCTGCAGGGCGGCGAGTCGCGGCATTGGAGCAACCGATTCAGGCCCCTGCAGCGAAAACAGGGCGTAGGCATCACGGCTGAGACGACAACCGGGGGTCCGACGACAGAGCGCCGCAGCGGCACCGGGATCGGTTAGCGCGCCGATGTCGAGGGCAAAACGCGTATAGCCGAGACGCCGCGCCAGCTGCCATTCACCACGCAGACCAAAGGCCGACGCGAGGGTGAACAAAGTGTCTGCCGGCGTGAGCTTGCTGGCGCCGTAATTCGCCGCTAGCCCGCCTGGGCTTTGGCTGGGGAAAGCCAGAAAGGTGTCATAGACGCCACGCCGGGCCATGCTTTCGAGGGCACCAACCTCGGGGAAGCTGGTATAGGGCGCAAACCAGACCCTGGGGTTGCGCTGGGCGGCGAGCAGTGCCGCCAGGGTTGGGACAGACACCTTGGTCTGGTTTGCTTCGGCCCCAGTTACCTCAGCCCCAGTTGACTCGGCCCCAACCAATGATCTGGACCAGCCCGCTGGTTGGGGCGGCCACCAGCGACTGCTGTAGAGCAACTCGATGCCAATCCAAAGCGCCAACAGAGCCCACAGGACCCGTCGAGAATCAGACGCTGCGGTCATGGCGCTGCATCCAGAGATCCCACTCAGCCAGCAGATAAAGCACAGCGGCGCCGTACACAAACACGGTGAAACGATTGAGCGAACGCAGCACCGGCGTCACCCAGAGCGCAAACAGCGTGCCCAGCCCGCCCATGGTCATGCACAGCAGACCCAGACCACTGACAAGCAGCAGCAGCAAGGCGCAGAAGCGCCGGTCGCGATCGCTTAGTCGGGCACCCCAGAAGCGTGGTGGCACCATCTCATCATGGGGGGTACAGGGCTTGGCCAGGCGCCGCAGGGCAAACACCCAGCCGATCGGAATCAGCAAGCTGCCGGTCGACCAGAAGTACGACTCCGAAAACGTTTCGATGCCCGCCTGCTGCAAAGCCGCGCGGGTCGCGTCGACCCACGGCGAGGCGATCAGCCAGGTGAAGGGCAACAGTCCATAGCGAAATTGCTCGACAGGCGAGCGCAACGCACCCCAGCCGGCAGGCGGGCCAGGCAAACCGGCCGCCAGCAGCTTGGGAGTGAACAACAGGATGACCACGACCCCATAGGCAAACAGAAACAGGCCGCCGCGCAGCACCGGCGGCGCGAGGGGCCTGAGCTCAATGCTCACGGTGGTGGCCAGCAGTAACAGCAGTCCATAGGTCGCGATTAACACCAGCACGGCGAAGGCGACGTAGTAATCCTGGGCCGGAAAGCTGAGAAGGGCCGCCAGGCCGCCACTGAGCAACACGGCTCCGTGTTTCCGCCAACCCGGCTGAACCGGCCCCATCATCTGACGGCGCAACTGCAGACAGGCCGCCAGCACTGGCACGATCGGAATCAGCACCGCCAGGCCCAGATGACCGATGCGCGAGAACGCACAAGGTGCAGCGGCCAGCAGGAGACCACAAACCCAGGACGCCGCCCGGCTGAAACCGAGCCAGCGGCAACTGATCACCGCCAGCAGCCAGGTGAAGCCCTGACCGACCAGTAAATAGGACTGCAGCGGATGAAGCGAGGACACCCGGCCCAGGCCGCAGGCCAGCTGCAGCAACCAGCGACCCGGCAGGCTGGGCTCGAACAGCGTGGCCGCGACTTGGGGTGAGGCCGCACCCAGCCAACCAAGCTGATCGGGCTGGGCCAAACAGGCCTGCCCGATGCTGTAGTTCTCCCAGACCTGATCGGCCACCGGCGAGCCCAGGAGCTGCAGCGATGGCAGCCAGATCAGCACAATCAGGCCGGCCGCCAGGGAAAAGGTCAGCACGCTGCGGAGCCAGGGCGGGAGCGGAATGATCGTCGACGGCTCGGACTCTGAGCGGAGCCTATCGACGACGACGCACTTCAGCAGCAGTTGCCTTGGCAACGGCGGCTGTGCGCACCACAAAACCGGCCTACTCTGCCCAAAGCATCCAGGACCCGTGAACCAGCGGAACCAGCCCGAACGACTTTTGTTTGTGACGAGCTGTTACAACGAAGCCGGCAATGTCGAGGAGCTCTACCGCCGTTGCCGCGAGGTCTTTGTAGAGCTTCAAGCAACGCTAGCAGGCGCTGAACAGCTCCAGTTTGCGATGATTTTTGCTGACAATCACAGCAGCGATGCCACGCTGACAGAGCTCAAAGCCATTGCTGCAGCTGACCCTTGTGTGCAGGTTCTCGCCAACCACCGCAACTATGGACCCGAAGCTTCCTTTGCCAATGCGCTCGCCCAGGCAACGCCCAGAGACCTGGTCGTTGGCATTGCTTCGGACCTGCAAGATCCACCCGAAATCGCCGCAGCATTCATCCGCGAACTGGTCAGCAATGCGGAGCTTGATGCGGTGCTTGCCGTCAAACAACAGAGCAGTAACAATCCGCTGCTGCGCTTCTTTCGCAGGATCTACTACCTCGCCCTGGGCTATTCCTCGCGGCTGCAACCGGTGCCCAATGGCTTCCATGGATTCGGCGCCTATCGCGCCGAGGTGATTGAAGAAACGCTGCAGCTCTGGAACAGCACAGGGTTCAACCTACGCATGTGCCTGGTCAACGGCAGCCAGTCACCACGGCGTTGGCCCTACCGCCAGGCCAAGCGCCACCAGGGCGTGTCCACCTACGGCTGGTGGGGATACCCACGCGAGGCGATCATGGGCCTATTGGCCGCCGACTCGACCGCCAGCCGCCTGGCCTTTGGGCTCAGCGCCATCGGCATCGTTGCTGCCAGCGTGATCGGCGTGCTGCTGCTGCTCAATTGGCTGGGTGGCAACAGTCGCTATGAGCCCGGCCTACCCACGGTGATGGCCCTGGTGCTGGGCAGCTTCGCCGTGCAGATGCTGATGGTGGCGGTGCTCTCCAGGCAAGTGGAGGAACTCCGCGTGGCGGGCCTGCGGCCCAGGGTGCGCTTTGAGGCCATCGGCCAGAGGGCCTCCGATTGCTGAGGACCTTGACCCGCTATGGCCTGAACGGGCTGGTGTTTGCCCTGCTGGGGCCCGCGGTGTTCTGGTTGCTGTACCCGCTTGGACCGCTGAGCGCCTGGGCCCTGGCCGAATCCGGATGCCATCTGCTGCGCTATGTCTCCTTTCGCTGGCTGGTGTTTCCCGAGCACCGGGGCTACAAGGTCTCGGCAAGGCGCTACCTCCTGGCCTGGGCGCCAACAGCTCTGATCGGTTTTCTAACGGTGGTGTTGCTGCGCGAACGGCTGGATCGCACCCAACTGACCCTGGCTGGTGCCGTCATCACGTTTGCGGTCGGCTTCCTGATCAATACCCTGGCCTACCGGAATCGGGATCAGCGCCTTGAGCTCAAAGGGTCACGGCCAATAGTCGAATGATCCCCTCTGCGCCGGTTCGACCGGTCTGATGGCGCACCTGCAGATCGATCAGCCGAAGATTCAGTCGTTCAACCAGCCGGCGCAAAGCCGCCTCGCTGAAACAGTTGATGTGCTCGTGCAGTTTGAGAAACAATGGT
>CAYFMB010000150.1:0-711 GCA_964344095.1 uncultured Klebsiella sp. | reverse complement strand
CGGTGGCACAATGACACCGAGAAAACGACGAGCTACCAGGCTGAGCAGATCCAGAGGCATCCACAACCCTTGCAGCCATGGCCGCTGTAGCAGCCTCAGATAAGCGCAATACAACGACGAGCTTGTGCCTGGCCCGAAGCGAAAGCGCTCGAGCGGCACCTCCAGGTAAAGCACCACCCTGGGGGCTTTCGCTCGGGCCTGTTGCAGGTGTTCCGCGAGGAACTGGACTGGATCGCTCAAATGCTCCAACACGTGCGCACAAATCAACAGCAACTCCTGCGCAGGGCGCACCCCCGCAAGAGAGTCAACGCGGCTGACACCGGGCCAGGGCTCGCGATCACTCGACTCGAGCACATAGCAAGTGGCAGCCAGGGCGGCGGGGATGAACTGCCCGGCATCGCCACCCAGATCCACGATGACCCGATCCGGCTTCGGGCCAGGCAGCTGCTGATGCAGATAGGTCTCCAGCAACAACCGGCGCGTAGCGATCACACCCGAAGACAAATTGGCTTGATTGATCGCCGCGGTATACCAAGGCTCAAAGCGCCGGCGGCAGGCCAGGTACGCGCTGGAGCGATAGTGACCGTAGAGACGGGCCATCTCCTGGTCGTCAAAACGCTGCTCAAAAAAGCCCAGGCCACAGCCCTGGCAGCACCTGAAGGAACAGAGGGCTAGGGGCAGAGCAGGACGCACCCAAGCGCGGATGAAGGG
>CAYFMB010000149.1:0-5020 GCA_964344095.1 uncultured Klebsiella sp. | reverse complement strand
GCAGCGGCAAGCACGTCAACTGGTCGATCGGCAACGCCACCCAGGGCAACCTGCTCGACCCCGGCAAAACGCCCCACACCAATCTGCAGTTTCTGCTGTTCTGCGGCGCCGTGATCCGTGGGGTGCACCGCTACGGACCGCTGCTGCGGGCCGTGGTGGCGACCGCCGGCAATGACCATCGCCTCGGCGCCAACGAAGCCCCGCCAGCCATCATTTCGGTGTACCTGGGCAGCCAGCTCGAGGATGTCTTCAATCAGATCCGCGAAGGGCAGCTGAGCGGCTCAAGCAGGGGCGGCACCATGGCCCTGGGCGTCGACACCCTGCCGGAGTTCACCAAGGACCCCGGCGATCGCAACCGCACCTCGCCGTTTGCCTTCACCGGCAACCGCTTTGAATTCAGGGCCGTGGGCTCGGGCCAGTCGGTGGCCGGCCCCCTGGTGGCCATGAACACGGTGTTGGCCGATTCAATCGGCTGGATTGCCGATCAGCTTGAGCCGCGGCTGGCCGCCGGCGAGTCCCTCAACGAAGCCGCCTCTGCGGTGCTGCAACAGGTGATGCGCGAGCACGGAGCGGTGGTGTTCGGCGGCGATGGCTACTCAAGCGAGTGGCACCGCAAGGCCGTTGCCGAACGGGGTCTGGAAAACCTGCCCACCAGTGCCGACGCCCTGCCGGTGCTGCAGCGGGCCGAGGTTCGCGAGCTGTTCGAGCGCCAGGGGGTGCTCAGCCCAGTCGAACTGGAGAGCCGCTTCGCCGTGTATGCCGAGCAGTACGCCCTGGCGATCGAGGTGGAGTGCAAGCTGGCCCTGCAAATGGCCCGCACCCAGATCTATCCGGCAGCGGTGCGCTACCTGGCCGAACTGGGGGCCGCCATCGGCGAGCAGCAGGCGATGGGCCTGCACCCCAGCCTGGCCATGCGCGATCGCATCGGCGCCCTGTTGCATGCCCTCAACAGCGGCTGCGACAACCTCGAACAGGCCCTGGCAGCAACCCCCCACAGCAATGCCGGCGCCCTGATCCGCCACAGCGCCGACGGGCTGATGCCGCTGCTGAACGCCCTACGCGAGGCCGTCGATGGCCTGGAGGGCGTCGTCGACGACAGCCTTTGGCCCCTGCCCTCTTACCAGGAGATGCTGTTTGTGCGCTGAGGTTGCAGCGCCCCAGATCGGGCCGCACGAAGCCTGAGGATGGGGGTTGGCTTGTGTCGCCTGACCCGATGCTGAACCCACCCCGCGGTTATCAGACCCTGGCCTGGCTGGGGCTGATCGGCAACATCCTGGTGCTGCCCCTGGCGGTGGTGGCAATCCTGGGTGACCGCATCTGGCTGGCGACCAACATCGCCGTGGGTGCGGGCGCGGTGCTGCCAACGGCGGTGGTGGGCATCATCGCCAGCGTGGCCCTGCTGCAATGGCGCCGCTGGGGCCAGATTCTGGCGATCGTGGCCCTGTCGATGGCCCTGGCAACCGGCCTGCCCTACGGCATTGTGCGGCTGGCGCTGGTGGCTCAGAACCGCCCGCTGACAGCGGTGCTGGCGGCTGTGTTCTGGGCTCTCTGCGCCGGCGCCCTGGTGTTTTGGAGCCGACCGGCGATTCGCCGCTACCTCAGCTGAATTCGTTTGGCAAGGCGAGATCGAACGATGTTGTGAAGACGACTCGAAAGATGTTGTGAAGACAACAGACGATCACCGCCACGACGCAGAGGATGAATGCATGGACTTGCGTGGACAGGGTGGAGCGTTCCTCAATTGATGTTGTGCTGCGGTCGTTGAGCGCTGGGGCCGCCAGCGCCACACGTCGCTACCGGCTGGTGGATCAGCAAGGCGTTCCCCATCCGGTGCTCGATGACCTTTACGAGTCGCTCGATGCCGCCTGGGACGAAGCTTGCCTGTGGTGGCACGAGCAGTTCGGCAGCGAGCACAAACCGATCGGCATCGGCATTGAAGTGAGCACGGGCTGCGGCAGCTGGCGCACGCTGCGCCATCCCGGCGTCTGAACTCAGGGCCGCACCGCCGTCAGCGCCGGCGGCGGCAACAGCGGTGGCAGATAGGGGATCGGATCGTGGGCCACACTCTGACTGCCGCGACTGCGCAATTCAAAGTGCAGGTGCGGACCGGTCGTGCGGCCTGTCATGCCGATCGAACCAAGCCTCTGCCCCTGAATCAGAGCCGTGCCGAGGGGGGCATCGATCTGCTGCAAATGGGCGTACAGCGTCTGCAGGCCCTGGCCGTGGTCGATCACCACGGTGAGGCCGTAGCCACTGATCTCCTCAGCCAGCACCACCACGCCCCCCAAAGCGGCCAGCACCGGTGTGCCCTTGGGCGCAGCAAAGTCGACACCGGTGTGCATGCGCCAGGCCCCGCGACTGTCGGCAGGTCGCCAGCCCCAGGGATCAATCTGCAGGGCAGGCTGCGCCAGCGGATAGGCCAGCGAAGCCGGGCCCAGACGCTGGGCCAAGGCCAGATCGCCTGAAGCCCGATCACCAAGGGACTGGTCAGCCGCGGGCAGGCTCAGCGAGGCCAGGGTCGCCGCACTGAGCAGGTCGGCAACCGGCACCACGGCCGGCACCTCAACAGGCATCTGAGCTGCGGGCTGGGGGCCCACCGGGCTCAGGGCCTGGGCCGCCAGGGGAGCAAGCAACAACCAGGTTGCCGTCAGCGCAGCACGACGCAGAACCACCTCAGAACCGATCGGGCATGTAGATCCGCAGGGTGCCGTATCCGAGCGGGGTTGGCGAGGGGTTGGGGCCGGCCGGGAAGGCCGTCACCTGAAACATGTAGGTGTCGGCCATGCCCGGGTTGTTCCAGGGCTTGAGCATCAAGGTGAGGGTGCTGCCCGGTGGCACCGGCTCGGGGAAGCGCACGATGAAGCGACGCTCAGCCTCATCAAAGCTGGCCTCCACTGGCACGGCAGCGCCCTGCTGCCGCGGCCGCCCCAGAAAGGCGCGGGTCGCACCCACATTGAAGGGGAAGTGACGATCGACCCCTCGGGTCTGGGTGATCTCGAGACCGCCGAGTGAGGCACCTGCCTCAGGATCAAGGCTGACGGTGAAGTAATACTCGGCCCAGGGCTCCCACACGGTGGTGTAGTAGCTGATCAGATCGACCGACCAGGGCGGCCGTCTGAAAAAGGTCTTGCCGCCCAGCTCTAAGGCTGAGGCGGCGCCGGGCAGCACAGCACCGCCCAGCAGCAGCGCCGCCGACAGCACGCGAGCGAGCCGACGAGCAGCAGGCGAGGATCGCACCATGGCAACAGCAGGGACGTTGCCGAGACGTTAGGCAGCAGCAACAAACGGGGCAGGATCTTGATCGCGGCGGTGCTGCTGCGGCAGCGGTGGGCCTGCCGCAGCTCGGTCCAGGGCATCGAGGTGGGCCGTCGCGTCCAGAGCTGCGCGCAGCAAGCGGGCTGCGTGCAGGCCCATGTCGCGCGGCACGCTGATGCGATCGCGCAGGTAGGCCAGCCCAGCCCCCGTTCCTGGGGGCGGCGCGAGCTCGGCGCCGCTCACCAAACGCTCAAGGGCCGTGCGCAGAGCCGTGTCGAGGGCTGTGACCTCAAGGCCTGTGGCTGCCGCCATGCGCGCCAGCAGCACCGGTCCATGGCGCGCCACCCTTGCCACGGCTTCACGAGCCGCCGTGACCGGCGCCGGGGCCGAGGTCTCAGGGTCGGGGCTGGCGATCGGCCAGGGCCCCCCATCGATGCGAGCCGCCCAGCGGCGCTGTGGGTCGCTGCCATCGGCCCAGCAGCCACCCATCTGAGGCGGCAGGTCATGGGCATGGGTGTGAAAGTCGCTCTGGGTGCCCAGATAGGTGGGGCGTTGCTCGAGAGCCCGAAACCAGCGGTCGATGCCGGGGTGCTGCTGACGCAGATCAAAGCCCTTGTAGTAAGCGAGGCTGGCGTTCATGCGCTCCAAGTAAGGCACGAACACCAGGTCAGCGGTCGCCGGTTCGTCACCCAGCAGGAAGGCACCCGGCGCCGCCGCCAGGGCCTCCTCCATGGCTGCGGCATAGCGCTGAAATTGGACGCGGCAACGCAGTTCCGCCGCCGCGTCAAGCCCCGGCGTGCAGAGCCACTGGCACCAAGCCCGAAACAGCAGGCGCTCCAGCTGGCGCAACTGCAGCACCACTCCATCGTCAAAGGCGCGCGGACCGAGGGGACCAAAGGTCTGCTCCAGAGCCGCCAGGATCCGGTCGCTCTCGGTGATCAACCGGCCGTCGAGCTCAAGCGCCGGCAGCATGCCCGAGGGCACCAGACGGGTGAACCAGGGCTCCTTGCTGCCGTAGCAGAACATCGTCACCTTGCGGATCCGGTAGGGGATCCGACGCTCCTCGAGCCACAGCCAGATCTTCTGGCAGTAAGGGCACCAGGCGTGGTGATCGCGGTAGAGGGTGACGCGCACATCGGCCGCAACACCGCCAAACAGCCTCAGGCTCGCCTGGGCGTTGGTGGGGCCGTGGATGCGTTGTTCGGCCAGCGCCTCGCCTTCGGGCCAATCGGCCCAGGCCGCCAGCTCGGGCCAGCTCCTAGCGCGCTGTTCTGCAGTGGCTGACACAGCCGGTGGTGACGTCGTCCGTCGATTATTGAGCGCTGAGGCCTAGGCCTGCTGCCACTGCAGCCCCCGACAACGCCTTGGGGTCTGCGTACAGGCGTCGAAGTTGTGGCTTTTGCAATCGTTGCCATTGTCACCAGCTGGATCGCCTGGTCGATCATTGGCGCCATCGTTGATGGCATCCGTGTGAGCGAAGCCGAAGACCAGGGGGGACTGGACATTGGCGAGCACAACATGGAGGCCTACCCCGATTTCGCGTCTGCGAAATAAGGCAATCAACCGAGTTTGGCTTCCGATCAACCAGGGCACCCACAACTGTTGGGGGCCTTTTTGATCGCCGCACCCACGCCTGGATCAGCTCCTCTCGTGGTCCAGATGGCATCAGTTGGCGAAATGGTCACCATTGCTACCGAGGCTGGGGGGGACGCAGAGGGAATGTGTCGGGGTGAACTTCGCTGAGGTTGACCTCCCGCATGGCCCA
>CAYFMB010000148.1:0-5079 GCA_964344095.1 uncultured Klebsiella sp. | reverse complement strand
CTGCGACCTAGTGCTCCCAAAGCACCCGCGCTACCAAGCTGCGCCACGCCCCGTTCCACGAGATCTTAGAGGGCTGCGGCGCAGCAGATGAGCCTTAAAAGATTCGGTACTGGGGAGCGAGCTCTGGACGCCCTCCTAGTGTGGAAACCATGACACGGAGGGCGACCATGGGGAGCGACTGGCGTGCCGAAGGGCCTGACTGGGCCCATTTGAGCGTTTCGTCGTCAGCAAGTGCTGATGCCGCTGAAGCCCCCTCTTGCATGAAATGGGGCCAGGACGGCGAGCTCTCCGGAGTCGACCTCCAGGGCATTCTGTCGCGGTTGAGCGCCGTCGATCAGCAAGCCTCCCAACTGATGAACTGCCCGCTGGACAGCTGAATGGTCCAAGCTCCGCTGCCTCAGCCTCAGCCGAGCAGCGCGATGCAATCGATCTCAACGCGTGCACCCTTAGGCAGAGCTGCAGCCTGCACACAGGCACGCGCCGGAGCCACGCCCTGACCAAACACCTCGGCATAGAGGGCATTGACCCGGGCGAAATCGGCAAGATCGGCCAGAAACACCGTGGTGCGAACCACTTGTCCCGGCGTGCACCCGGCCTCGGCCAGCACGGCCTGAAGATTGGTCAGCACCTGGCGGGTTTCGGCCTCGACATCGCCAGCGCCGACCATGTCGCCGGTGGCAGGGTCCAAGGCAATTTGACCTGAGCAGAACAACAGCCCGCCAGCCTTAACGGCCTGGTTGTAAGGACCCACCGGAGCCGGTGCGGCCGCGGTGTTGACGGCGATCAGCTCAGGATTTGCAGCCATTGCAGAGGGCAAGGGAGGATGGGTCGTGAGCTTATGGCCACTGCGATCACCACCCTTCTCGCCCAGGCGCCTAGCACCACCCCAAGCCCGAGCGGGCATGTGGTGCTTGATGGTCTCTGGCATCGCTACGACGGCACAGGCGGCGGCGCCTGGACGCTGCAGAACGTCAACCTGAGCCTGGCCCAGGGCGAACTGGTGGGCATGCTGGGCCCCTCGGGCTGCGGCAAAACCACCCTGCTGCGGCTGATCGCCGGGTTTGAGCGGCCCGCAAAAGGCAGCATCTGCATCAACGGGCGCGAGGTCGCGGGCCCCAACCGCTGGCTTGAGCCCGAACGCCGCGGCGTGGGCATGGTCTTCCAGGACTACGCCCTCTTCCCCCATCTCAATGCCTGGGACAACGCCTGCTTCGGGCTCAGACGCGGCACCGACAGCAGCCGGGCCCGCTGGCTGCTGGAGCTGCTCGGTCTGGGCGGACTCGAGCAGCGTTACCCGCATGAGCTGTCGGGGGGTCAACGGCAACGCCTGGCCGTGGCTCGCGCCCTGGCGCCGGGCCCGGCCGTGGTGCTGATGGATGAACCCTTTTCCAACCTCGACGTCGAGGTGCGCATGCGGCTGCGCAGCGAGCTGCCGGGGGTGCTGCAGCAGTGCGGCACCAGTGGACTGCTGGTGACCCACGACCCCGAGGAAGCCCTGGCGATCTGCGATCGGGTGGCGGTGCTGCGCGATGGCGAACTGCATCAATGCGCCAGCCCGCGCCAACTGGTGGAACAACCCGCAACAGCCTTTGTGGGGCAGTTCGTGCAGCAAGCCAATCTGGTGCCGGTGCTTGCCATCGATGGCAGCATGCTGAACACGGCCCTGGGCCACTGGCAGCTCAGCACCGGCTCGCTGAACCCGGCGGCAGAGCCAGTGCTGCTCGTGCACCCTGAGGCCCTGCTGCTGCAAAGCGATCCCGACGGCGAAGCCCTGGTTCTGGGGCGCGAGTTTCTGGGCCGCGACTGGCTGTATCTGGTGCAGCTCGGTGACCTGCGCCTGCGCCTGCGCCTGCCCCTGAGCCACGACTGGCCCCGGGGCCAGCGGGCACGGCTGGTGCAGCAACCCGGAGCCAGCGCCCTGCTGTATCCCGGTCGTTTGCCCGTGCAGCCCGCTTAACCGCGCCAGTCGTTCTTGCTGCGGCGCAGTTCGGCGAGCTCGGCAGGACTGCTGCAGCGCACAAACAGATTGGTGGCACGCTCAAGCGCCACGGTGCTGGGAATGGTGGGCAGGTCCTGGGCGCGCAACTGCTGCACCTGGTGCAGGCGCTCGGCGAGGGCAGCGGCCAATGGCTCTGTGCCGGGCACTTGGTGGCAGGCCCAGCGCAGGTTGGCGGCGGTGTACTCGTGGGCGCACCACACCCGTGTCTGGGGAGGCAGAGCGACCAGACGCTGCAGTGAACGCCACATCTGCTCGGGCGTGCCTTCGAACAGGCGGCCGCAACCTGCGGCGAACAGAGCATCGCCGCAGAACAGGTCGCCGCTGGCCGGCACCACATAAGCCACATGGGCGCGGGTGTGACCGGGCACAGCCAGCACCTCGATCGCCTGGCCAAGCAGGGTGAGCTGATCGCCATCGGCGACGCCATCGGTCTGGAACGGAATGCGGTCGCGATCGGCTGCAGCCGCCACGACCCTGCACCCTGGCCAGCGATCCAGCAGCGCCGGGGTACCGCCGATGTGGTCGTGGTGGTGATGGGTCTGCAGCACCGCGACAAGCTCCAGGCCCCGTTGCTCCAGCAAGGCAATTAGCGGCTCAGCCACTGCCGGATCAACCAGCACTGCTTCGCTGCCCTGCCAAAGCAAAAAGACATAGTTGTCGCTGAGCACCGGGATCGCCTCGATCGCTACGCCTGGCACGGTCAGGTCAGTGGCCATCGTTAAAGTCCAAACGTCAGCGTCCTCCCATGATCGGCGCTGCAGCCCTGCCCATGCTCACGATTGCCCTGGCCAAGGGTGCGCTGCTCAAGGATTCGGTGCGCTGTTTTGCCGCAGCCGGCCTCGACTTTTCGGCCCTGCTCGATGCCGGCAACCGCCAGCTGATGGTGCCCAGCCCCTGCGGCCGCGCCCGGGCCCTGCTGGTGCGCAATGCCGATGTGCCCGTCTATGTGAGCTACGGACAGGCGCAGCTGGGTGTCGTCGGCTTCGATGTGCTACAGGAGCACCAGCTGCCCGTGGCCCAGTTGCTCGATCTGGGCTTTGGTGGATGCCGCATGAGCGTGGCTGTCAAAGCCAGCAGCCCCTATCGGCGCGCCGCCGACCTGCCAGCCCACTGCCGCATCGCCAGCAAATTCACCCGCTGCGCCGAGGCGTTTTTTGACAGTCTCGACTTGCCGGTCGAGCTGATTCACCTAACCGGCTCGGTGGAGCTGGGCCCGATCACGGGCATGAGCGAGGCGATTGTCGACCTCGTCGCCACCGGCCGCACCCTGCAGGAGAACGGCTTGATCGCCATCGAGGATCTGTTCCACAGCACCGCCCGTTTGATCGGCAACCCGCTAGCCCTGCGGCTCGATCGCGGTGCGTTGCAACAGTTGATCCAGGAGATCGACACCTGCCTCAGCCCTGCCGGCGGAGCCCACTGATGGCCGTTGGTGACCGCCAACGGCTGCTGCGGCTGATCCCCTACCTGGGTCGTGACCGGCGGCGGCTGGGTCTGACCCTGCTGCTGTTGATTCCAGTGGCGCTGGCAGCCGCTGTCCAACCCCTACTGGTGGGTCAGGCCATCGCCGTGCTGCGGCGCGAGCCGACCTTTGCTGTGCTGGCAGCAATGACCGTGCCCCAGGCCCTGCGCCTGCTGGTGGGGCTGTTGCTGGTTGCTGTGTTGCTACGTCTTGGGCTGCAGGGCATTCAGACTTACAACGTGCAGGCCGTGGGCCAGCGGCTGACCGCTCGCATTCGCGATGACCTGTTTGCCCACGCCATGGCGTTGTCGCTGCGGTTTCACGACCGCACGCCCGTGGGCAAGCTGCTCACGCGACTCACCAGCGATGTCGACGCCCTGGCCGAGGTGTTCGGCAGCGGGGCCGTAGGGGTGCTGGCCGATCTGGTGACCCTAGTGGTGATCGCCGCCACGATGATCGCAATCGAATGGCGCCTGGGCCTGCTGCTACTGATCAGCCAGATTCCCGTCACGCTCGGAATCCTGTGGCTGCAGCGGCGCTACCGCAAGGCCAACTACCGCGTGCGTGAAGAGCTGAGCCAGCTCAACGCCGATCTGCAGGAGAACCTGCAGGGCCTCGAGGTGGTCCAGATGTTTCGGCGCGAGCGGCGCAACAGCGCACGCTTTGCCACCACGACCGCCGCTTACCGCAGCGCCGTCAACGGCACGATCCTCTTTGACAGCGCCATTTCAGCCTTCATCGAATGGGTGGCTCTGGTCGCCGTTGCCGTGGTTCTGGCCCTGGGCGGCTCGATGGTGAGCCGCGGCGTCATGGGTCTGGGCACCCTGACCACGTTCATTCTTTATTCGCAGCGCCTGTTTGACCCCCTGCGGCAGCTGGCAGAACGGTTCACCCAGATTCAGGGCGGACTCACGGCGGTCGAGCGCATCGGTGAACTCTTGGAAGAGCCGATCGAGATCAGTGATCACCCCTCGACAACAGCAGTCACGACCCGCAGCAAACGGGCTGCTGCCGAGGCCGCCGAGGTGATCTTCGAGGACGTCAGCTTCGCCTACCGCAGCGATGAGCCGATCCTCGAGAACCTGTCGATGCGCATCGCGTCAGGGGAACACGTGGCCCTGGTGGGCCCCACCGGCTCGGGCAAGACCACGGTGATCCGACTGCTGTGCCGCCTCTACGAGCCGCAGCGAGGCCGGATCTTGCTCGATGGAGTCGACATTCGCGAGCTGCCCCTGGCCCAGCTGCGCCAGCGCCTGGGCGTGGTGCTGCAGGACACTTTTCTGTTCAGCGGAACCGTCGCCGACAACCTGCGCCTCGATGCGCCGATCAGCCGCGAACAACTCGAGCGCACCTGCCAGGAACTGGGCCTCAGCCCGCTGCTGGCTCGCTTGCCCGATGGTCTGGCCAGCGAGCTGCGCGAGCGCGGCGCCAACCTGTCATCAGGCGAACGGCAGCTGCTGGCGGTGGCGCGCGTCGCCATGCGCAACCCAGCGGTGCTGGTCATGGACGAGGCGACCGCCTTCATGGACCCGGCCACCGAAGCCACGCTGCAACGCGATCTCGAGACCCTGCTCAGTGGCCGCACCGCCATCGTGATCGCCCACCGCTTGGCAACGGT
>CAYFMB010000147.1:0-5080 GCA_964344095.1 uncultured Klebsiella sp. | reverse complement strand
AGCACCTGCACCACCATGTCGCGTTGAGCCTGCTGCTTGCTAAGTGTGGTGCCCAACGGGATCAAACCGATGGCCGAGCGCTTCGTCCTCTGGGGCACGTATTGCGACGACGTGCTCAGCAAGCGGGCCCCCTTTCGCGACGAGCATCTGGCGCGGCTGCAGCAGCTCAAGGACGCCGGCAGCCTGATCACCCTGGGGCCCACCAAGGACCTGAAGCTGGTGTTCGGGGTGTTCGAAGCCGACAGCGCCGAGGCCGCCGAAGCCCTCGTCAAGGCCGATGTCTACTGGCGCGAAGGGATCTGGACCAGCGTCGAAGTCCACCCCTGGACCCAGGCTTTTTAACAACCACGCCTCGCCAAGGTCTGCTGGTTCAGGGCCAACCATCCTGGGCCTGCTGCCACACCCAGGCCGCCACCGCCTCGGGACCACCCTCGCCCAGGGCGGCTCCGTAGCCGCTCATCTGGCCGATACCGCTCGCCGCCACCCGGGCGATCGCCTCAGGACTGGCCAGCCCCTGACGCTCGAGGGCGGCAAGCTTGAGCGTCTTGCCGCGGCGAATGATGTTGCCGCCGCGCACATGGCAACCAGCGCAGTTGTTGTCGAACAACTTGGCGCCATCGAGGGCAGCCAGGGCCGGCCTGGGCCAGAGCACCAGCGCGGTGGCCAGCAGCACCGCCAACAGCGTCAGCAGACGCTTGAGCCAGGCACCCATCGGATCACCGCAAGCTGCCGTTCCAGTCTGGGGGTTGGGGCGCTAGACAGTCCGTGCCGTGCCGCTCTCCTGTGCCCGCTGGCCCTGCCCCAACGCTGACGGTGTTGCACAGCGCCGACTGGCAGATCGGCAAGCCCTATGGCCGCATCAGCGATCCCGACAAGCGCAGCCGCCTACGCCAGGCGCGCCTGGACATGATCGAACGCCTGGGCGAGCTGGCCAGCCGCTGCCAGGCCAGGGCTGTACTGGTGGCAGGCGATCTGTTCGATTCGCCAACGCCCAGCAGCAGCGATGTGAGCGCAGTGTGCGCGGCGATCGGTCGCTTCGCCTGCCCCACGCTGGTGATTCCCGGCAACCACGACCATGGCGGTCCAGGGACGTTGTGGCAGAGCCCACTGTTTGCCGATGAGCAGCGACGCCGCGCCCCCAACCTGCAGGTGCTGCTCGAACGCCAGCCCCTCGAGCTCGACGAGCTGATCGTGCTGCCCTGCCCGCTGCTGCAGCGCCATGACAGCAGCGATCCCTGCAGCTGGCTCAACCAAGTGGACTGGAGCAGCCTGCCGGCCACCAAACCACGCCTGGTGCTCGCCCATGGCGGCATCACCGGTTTCAACGGCAGCGACCTCGACGACGACAACCCGGCCGTCACCCCCAACCGCATCGCTGTCGATGCCGACTGGCTGCAGCATGTCGACTACGTGGCCCTGGGTGACTGGCACGGAAGCATGGCCGTCAACGCCAAGGCCTGGTACAGCGGCACCCCCGAACCCGATCGCTTTGCCCGCAGCAACGACTACCGCAGCGGCCAGGTGCTGCGCGTGGCGCTGCAGCGTGGCGCAGACGCGGTCGTGGAGCCCCTGCCCTGTGGGGCCATCGGCTGGCACCAGCTCAGCCAGGAGCTGGGCCAAGACGACGACCTGAACCTGCTCGAACGCCGCGTCGAAGCGCTGCTGGGCGATCGGGTCGGGCTCGACCTGCTGTTGCTGGAGCTCAGCGGCCAGCTCAGCATCGCCGGCCAGCAGCAGCTCGATGCCCTGTTGCAGCGCTGGGACGCCCAGCTGCTGCGGCTCAAACTGCGCAACAGCGTGGGGCTGCAGGCCGATTCGGCTGAACTCGAGGCCCTGAGCCTGCGCAGCGACGCCCCGCTGGTGGCCGCGGTGGCCCAGGAACTGCAGCAGCAACTGCACCAGCAGCCGGGAGATGCAGTCCTGAGCCAGGCGCTGCTGGAACTGCACCGCTGCGTGCGCGACGCATGCGCCTGATCAACGCCCGACTGCAGCGCGTGCGCCAGCACCGACTGCTCGAGCTCGAGCTGGCGCCGGGCTTCAGCCTGATCGGCGGGCCCAACGAAGTCGGCAAGAGCACCGTGGTCGAGGCCCTGCACAAGGTGCTGTTTCTCAAGGCCACCGCCACCGGGCGCGGTGTCGAGGAGCTGCGCTCCCAACTGCACAGCGGCCTGCCCGAAGTGGAGCTGCGCTTTACCGCCGCCGGCGACACCTGGCTGCTGCGCAAACGCTTTGCCGGCGCCAGCGGCACCTGCCAGCTCAGCAATGCCACCGGCGTGCAACTGCAGGGCAGCAGCGCCGAGACCCGTCTGGCTCAGCTGCTGCAGGTGAGCGGACCGATCGAGGGCCGCCGCATTGCCCAGCTGCCGTTGCGCTGGGCTCACCTGTGGGTGCGCCAGGGGGAGGCCGGTGCTGACCTGCTGGCCAGCAGCGGCGAGGCCTATGACCTGCCTCAGCTGGTGCAGCAACTGCAACGGGGCAGCAGCGATGGCGCCCGCCAGGCCGCCGCCCAGGTGCTCGAGTCGAGCCTCGATCGCCAGGTCCAGGCGCTGCTCCTGCAGCGCCTGGAACAACAGCTCACCGCCACCGGCAAAGTGCGGGCTGGCTCGCCCCTGGCCCTGGCCCAGCGCCGCGAAGCCGAAGCCCAAGTGACCCTGCGCCAAGCCGAAGCCAGGCAGGCCGAACTGCAGGCCGCCATGGAGCAGTTGCAGCAGATCCAGGCGCGGCTCGAGGCGATCGAACCGCAGCGTCAGCAGCTGGCCGCCGCCGAACCGCTGCAGCGCCAACGCGAGCACCTGCTGCTGCAGCTGCGCCAACACACCGCCCTAAGCCAGCAGCGCCAGTCCGACCAGCAGCAGCTGACCCTGCTGCAGGCCAGCCTGAGCGAGCACGAGGCCGAGATCAAGCGCCTGAGCACAGCGCTGGATACAGGTGAACAACAGCGCCAGGCACTGCAGCAACAGCAGCAGCGCTTCAGCCTGCTGGCCGATCTGGCCGGTCTCGAGCGCGAGGCCGCGCAGCTGCAACGCCACAAGGCCCAGTTCGAAGCCCTGCAGCAGCAGGCCAACGCAGTGAAAGCGCAGCTGCAGCAGCTCGCCGCCATCAGCCCCGAGCAGGTGCGCCAGCTGCGCCAGGCCGAGGCCCAGCTGGCCCAGCTGCAGGCCCGCTGCCAGGGCATGGCCACCACAGTCGAACTGCTGCGCTCAGATCAACCGGTGCGGCTGGCCGGTCAGCAGCTCAAACCGGGCCAGAGCCTGCAGCTGGAGCAGCGCTCCCTGCTCGAGCTCGGCTCGGGCACCCAGCTGCAGATCAGTCCGGGGGGTGGTACCGCCATGGCCGAGGCTCTGACGCAACGGCAGCAGCTGGAGAACCAGTTGCAGCAGCTGCAGCAGAGCCTTGGGGTGGGCGACAGCGAAGCGGCCGAGCGCATCGCCCAGCAGCGGCAGGCGCTGGAGGGCGAGCTTGGCCATCTGCGCAAGACGGCGACCACCATTCCCTGGGCCCAGCTCGATCAGCAGCTGGCAGCACTGCAACCGCGGCGCCAACGGCTCCAGGCCGCCCTGGCTGGCCTGGGCGATGCAGCAGCCCAACCCAGCGATCTCGATGCGGCCAGCGCCGCGCTGCAGGCCCAGCAGCAGCAGCTGGAGCGCGAGCTTGCCGCCTGGCGCCAGCAACGGGACGGCGGCCAACAGCAGCTGCAGCGCCAGCAAGGCGAGGCCGGGCGGCTGGCTGGGGCGATCGCCAGCACCAGCAGGCAGCTCGAGCAACTCGAGACACAGCATGGTGACGCCGAGCGCCTGAGCACCCAGCTCGCGGCCCTCGAGCAACAGCTGCAGGCCAGCGGTGCCGCCGCACTGAGCGCCGCTGCGGCAAGCGCACAGTTGAACCGGCTGCAGGCCGAAAAAGAGACGCTGCTCACCAGCCGCGGCCACAACGAGCAGCTCTGCCGCAGCCTCGGGGCCCTCGACCCCGCCGCCGAGGTCGAGCAGCATCAGGCAGCTTTGGAACAAGCCCAGGCCGAACGGCAAGCGATCGAACGCACCACCACCGCGCTGCAGCAGCTGCAAGCGGCCTTTCACCAGGCCCAGCAGCAAGCGGCCGCTCAGTACTGCGCGCCGCTTCAGGCTGCCTTGCGGGGCTACCTCGAGGCCCTCGACCCCGGCGGCCCCGGCGAAGCCCTGCTGGACTTCGATCCGCAGCAGGGCTTTGCCGACCTGCGGCTGCAGCGCCCCAGCGCCACCTTTGGCTTCGATCAGCTGAGCGGTGGCATGCGAGAACAGCTGGGCGCCGCCCTACGGCTGGCCCTCGCTGAGGTGCTGCAAGGGGCCTACGACGGCTGCCTGCCCCTGGTCTTTGACGACGCCTTTAGCAACTGTGACCCGCAGCGCCTGGCGGGCGTGCAGCGCATGCTGGCCCGAGGAGTCGAGCAGGGCCTGCAGATCGTGCTGCTGTCGTGCACCCCAGACGATTTTGGCGCCCTGTCAGCGCCGCCGGGCCGCCGCATCACCCTGGCGCCACCTGAGGCCTGAGGCCCTTGCAGCCCGTCCTGCCCCACGAGCTGCGCCCGTTTGAGGCGCCCGACCTGGATGCTCTGCTGGCGCTTTACGGCCAAGCGGTGCGCAGTCAATGCACCGGCTTGTACACACCCCGGCAGGTCGACGCCTGGGCCAACCATGGGCAACACAACGCGATCGTGGCAGAGACGATCCAGCGGGGGACCACCCTGGTCAACCCGGTGCATCCAGGCCACAGCGCGATGGCAGCGTTTGCCGTGCTCGATCCACTGGATCGGCTCGCCCTGCTGTACTGCGACGGCCGCTACAGCCGCCAGGGGCGCAGCAGCTCCCTGCTCGCAGCCCTGGAGGCCCACGCCCGCGCCCAAGGGGTGCACCAGCTGCGCACCGAAGCCAGCCAGCTGTCGCAACCGCTGCTGCTGCGGCTGGGCTGGCACATCGAAGCACCCGAAACCGTGATCTTCGCCGGCGAGCGCTTCGAGCGCTGGCGCATGATCAAACCACTGACCCCAGGCCATGGCTGAAGCCCAGCTGCAGCAGTTTCTCGACAAGGTGCGCCAGCTCAATGC
>CAYFMB010000146.1:0-5170 GCA_964344095.1 uncultured Klebsiella sp. | reverse complement strand
GCCGCTGCCCTGGGACGTTGGCAGAGACCAGTCCAGGCAGGAACAGCTTCGACAGGTCGGCTGCATGTGCTTGCCACCGCTGACTTTGGCAGCGGCAACAGCCATCAGCGTGCCGTGGGAGCACAGATGGGGGCGGTCCATCAACGCGACCCGGTGGATCTGGTCATCCTTGGTGGCGACAACATCTATGCCACCTCCAGCTGGGACGATGGACACCTCGATGGCATCGAGGCCACCTTCAACAGGCCCTACCGCGAGCTGATTGCAGCCAAAGTGCCGTTTTACGCGGTGCTGGGCAACCACGACATTCGTACGGCCAACGGGGATCCACAAGTGGCCTTCAAGCCGTTCGGCATGAAGGCTCGCTGGTACAGCGTGCGCCAGGGCCCCGTCGAATTGTTCATGCTCGACACCAACACCAACGCCAGCTGGCAACACCAGCTGCCCTGGCTCAAGGCAGCGTTGTCAGCCAGCACGGCCCCCTGGAAGGTGGTGGTCGGCCATCACCCGATCTACTCGGCCGGCCTGTACGGCGATGACCCGTCTCTGATCGCCAGGTTGACACCGCTGTTCAAGCGTTATGGCGTGCAGCTGTACATCAACGGCCATGAGCACGACTACGAGCGCACCAAGGTGATCGACGGCACCACCTATCTCACGGTTGGTGGTGGTGGAGCCAACCTGCGCCCGATCGTCGCCAACGAGCGCACGGCAAGGGCGATCAGCACGTACAGCTTTGGTGAACTGATCGTTGACGGTGCCGGGCTGCAGATCAACGGCATCGACAGCCAGGGCCAGCTGATCGATCACACGCTGATCAAACGCTGAGCACGCTGGCGTGGCTGGCGGCTGAATGCCGCAAGGTTTCGCAGCGGTCCGGGGCGGCCGGGCGATCGAGCTGCCCCTGCCAGGCGGTCAGCAGCCCCTCCACCGTGGCCGTTTGATCAAGGCGCTGCAGCGGGCAGCCCAGATCGGCAGCAGCCGCAGCCACCTTGGGGTCGTAGCTGAGGGCGGCGACCGGAGCACCGGCCACGGCCGCCAGAATCAGGCCGTGGAGCCGCATCGCAACCACCAGACCAGCTGTGGTGAACACGGCTGAAGCCTCCCGCGGCGTCGTGGCACTGATCTGGCGACTGCGCGCCAGCAGTGAGGGCGGCACCAGCCCCTCAGCCATCAGCGACGGCAACAGGGTGGTGTCCTGATCCTGGTGAAAGGGCAGCCAGATCACCTCGCGCTCGTTGGCGTCAGCCAAGGCTGCCAGTGCCTGCAGATAGGGAGTCCAGGCCGCGCCGTTGAGCATGGGCGTGGGCCGCAGGCAGACCACAATCGGACCGCCACGACCGCGCCAAGGCAGGGCTGTGCTGGCCCAGACCGGATCGGCGCCATGGTTACCGGGCCGGCCCAGCGCTGCGGCCAACTGGGCTGAGGCCTGATCGCGCCAGCGCACGGCGCTCATCAACGGCAGCAGACCGCGCACCAACAAGCGGCTGCGGCGTCGGCGCAGGGGGCCCAGCCCCTGGCCCCAAAGCACCACAGGTTTGCCCTGCAGCCTGGCGGCCACGATCAGGACGCCGTAGTACACCAAGCTCTTGAAGCTGGTGGCGTCCTGCAACAGGCTGCCTCCCCCCAGCACCAGCCCGCGGCACTGTCCCAGCGCGGCCAGCACAGCGCGCAGGCTGCGGCGATCGACCGTGGCCACGCCAAAGCGCTGCTGCACCAGGGGCTGATCGTGAGCGGTGACCACCACGGCGGCATCAGCGCCGAGCTGGGCCAGCAGCACCTCGAGCAGGGCATCATCGCCGAGGTTGTGCTCGCCGTAGTAACCGCACAACAGCAGCGGCGCCAGAGGGGAGATGCTCATCGGCGCGACATTAAGGCTGGCGCCGGCGCAGGCCGTCTCCATACAGTTGGCTGATGCATGCCCTCTCTCTGCCGACCTGGTGGATCCATATCACGTCGGTGCTCGAGTGGCTGGTCGCCATGGGTTCTGTCGTTGCGCTTGGCCGGCTCAGGGGTGAAGGCGGCTGGCGCTGGCTAGCCCTGGCCATGTTGCCGGCGCTGCTCAGCGCCATGGCTGCTTGCACCTGGCATCTGTACGACAACAACCCAAGCCTTGATGGGCTGGTGGTGCTCCAAGCCGCCTGCACGACCCTGGGCAACATCGCCCTGGCCCTGGCCGCCTGGAACCTGCTGCGGCAGCAGCACGCCCGCCATGGTTGAGCTGCTGAACGCGGGATTGGCAGCCCTGGCCCGGGTCGATCCGGCACCCTTCTTTGGGCTGTCACTCCTCCCCTACCTGGCGTTTCTGTGGTGGGCGCGGCAAATCGAGGGCTTTCCGCCCCTGGCCCTGCGGGGCTTTGTCCTGACCCTGGTGTTTGTTGCCGTGACCATTGGCGCGGCCCTCATCGCTCAGCAGCAGTTCGGGCACCAACTGGCCGATGTGGATCCCCTCCATGGCGGTGCCGAGGCTTTTTTAACCCTCGCCAATCTGCTGGTGGCCGTTGGCTTCGCCCTGGCGGCCAGGTCAACGGCGCCCAAGCGATGACACCAAAGCGATGAACAAGTCTTAAGCGCAGGTCCCGGCGCCGAAGCTGGCCCAGAAGATAGGACGGTTGGAACCCGGATCCATGCTCGCCCCTCTTCTGGCCATTGCTCCTGCATCTGTCAGCTGGTCGCCCAAGGTGGCCCTGGTGATGATCGTCTGCAACGTCATTGCCATTGCCGTTGGCAAAGCCACGATCAAACAGCAGAACGTGGGCCTGCAGCTTCCCAACGCCGCCATGTTCGGTGGACTGAGCCACGGCGCCATGCTGGGCACCCTGAGCCTGGGTCACATTTTCGGCATCGGCGCCATTCAGGGCCTGGCTGCCCGCGGCGTGCTCTGATTCACTGCAGAGCCGGCTAGCGCCAGCCCAACAGATAGGGCAGGGCGCGCAGACCGTAACGCTCAAATCGGTAGTCGAACAGCAGGGCGGAGAGATCCTCCGCCTCTGCCGATTCGAGCCCTCGCAACAAACGTTCCAGTCGCCTGTCGGCTCGCGCGTCAACCAGGGCAAACCAGGTGCGTGTTGCCAGCCTGCCGCTCAGGCCCCAGCGCCAGCCGAGCTCGCGACGCAGCGCCCCTGCATAGGGCCGAACAGCACGGCATTGCTGCAAGGCAGACGCGCCACGCCGCTGAAGCGCGATCGCCTCGAGCAGCAGCGGCAGCAGCACCCGGCTGCTGGCCAAGGCATGGCGAATGCCCTCGCCACCCAACAGATTGGCCGTACTCACGGCATCGCCCAGGCCGATCAAGCGACCGCGTTGATGCGGTTCAGAGCGTGAAACGCTGCTGCGGATCTGCCCACCGTGGCGATCGAGCACGACAGCGTCTGCAAGAGCGCAACGGGCCAGGAGCTGCTGCACCAACCGACCCAGGGGTGGCTGGGGGCGCTCAGCATCGTGCAAGCGGCAGACGCCAACCTTGAGCTGACCCGGCTGCATCGGAAAGATCCAGCCATAGCCCTGAGGCACCCAGTCCGAACCGAGCATGAAGGTGAGCCGCTGCGACCACGGCTGCCAGCGCTGGGCATCCACGCTCAGCAGCCATTCGAGCCCGACACCGGTCACCAGCGCATGGCGCCGCGGCTCAGGATCACCCAGCAGTGCGCGGGCCTGTCCCGTGGCGTCGACGACCCACCGGCTCGCCAACGCCTCGAGCCGGCCGTCGCGATGGCGCAGCTGGGTCAGCAGTCCAGCATCGGCTGGTTGGCAGCTCAGCGCTGTACAGCCCAGCTGAACCCGGGCACCCCAGTGCTGTGCCTGCTGCAGTTGCCAGCGCCGCAGGGCCGCAAAATCGAGCACGGCACCCAGAGGGGTTGGCTGCTGCCACGTGCGGGTCTGATCGGCAGGTCCGATCAGCTGCCAGCCGTTCCAGCGGCTGGCCACCACCTGGGCCGGCAGGCCATAGCGCTGCAGGGTCTCAAGCGGAAGCGCCGCACTGCTGAAGGCGGCCTGCTCGGGCCGCTGCAGGCGTTCGACCAGAACGACGTTGACGCCGGCCCTGGCCAGGCCGCAGGCCAGATCAGCACCGGCCGGGCCGGCGCCCACCACCAGCACATCGACCGGCTTCAGACGGCGACAGGCAGCGGAGCGGCGGCAGGGGCAGCTGCAGCGGCGCTGCTGGGCTGACCGAAGCGTTCAACAATGCGCGCCGCCATCTGGGCGGGGGTGAGACCAAGGGTCTGCTTGCTCTGGTCGGGGCTGGCGTGATCCACCAGCACGTCGCCAATGCCAAGCCGCAGGACAGGCACCAACACGTTCTGATCGTTGAGGGCTTCGACCACCGCAGCGCCAAAGCCACCGGCCAGGCAACCTTCCTCCATGGTCACGACCTTGCCGATGCGCTGTGCCATGGGAGCGATCAGAGCCTCGTCGAGAGGGCGCAAGAAGCGGGCGTTGATCACCGCGGCGCGAATGCCCTGTTCCTGCAGCAGACCAGCGGTCGCCATCGCCGGATAGACCATCGAGCCGTAGGCCACGATCAGCAGGTCGTCACCATCGGTGAGCAGCTCACCGCGGCCGATCTGCAGTGGCTCGAAGCCCTCTTCAGCAAGAGGAACCCCTTCGCCCTCACCCCGGGGAATGCGCAGAGCGCAGGGACCGCTGTGATGAATCGCGGTCACCAACATGCGCTGCAGTTCGGCCTCGTCTTTGGGTGCCATCACCGTGAAGTTGGGCACACAGCGCAGGTAACTGATGTCGTACTGACCCTGGTGGGTGGGTCCGTCGGCACCGACGATGCCGGCGCGATCCATCACAAACGTGACCGGAAGGTTCTGAATGCCAACGTCGTGAATCAGCTGGTCGTAAGCCCGCTGTAAAAACGTGCTGTAGATCGCCACCACGGGTTTGAGACCCTCGCAGGCCATGCCGGCCGCCATGGTGACGGCGTGCTGCTCGGCGATGCCCACATCAAAATATTGCTTGGGCAGAGCTTTTTCGAGCAGATCGAGGCCTGTGCCCGTGGCCATGGCCGCGGTAATGCCCACGACCGTGGGGTCCTGCTCGCACAGCTTGATCAGGGTCTGGCCAAAGACCTTGCTGTAGCTCGGGGGCTTGGGTTTGCTCGACGGGTAGGCCTTGCCGGTGGCCAGGTCAAAGGCGCTCTGGGCGTGGTAGCCGACCTGGT
>CAYFMB010000145.1:0-5190 GCA_964344095.1 uncultured Klebsiella sp. | reverse complement strand
GCCATCGGGTCGCCGTAGGTCGTACTGAGGGCCGCACAACCGAGCACTCCCGAGAGATGGGACACATAGCGCGCCGCCAGCGCACCCTCGAGGGGATGGTGCAGCCACAGCGCGTGGCGCTGCTGAGCGGAGCAGCGCCAACGCAGCTCACGGGCGATGGTGTCTTGCCAGGCGGGCCAGGCGCCCAAAAAGGGTCGCCGCTGCAGCCCAACCCCGGCAGCGCTGGCCATTGCGGTCCAAGCGTGAGCAATCGCAGGCAGATCAGCACGCACATGCCCGCCGGGGAGCAGCAGCAAGGGCACCAGCGTGATGGCACCAGCCCGCTGGGCTGAGGCCCAAAAGGAGGGCTGCGGCGCTGGTGCTGCAGCGGTCAACGCCTGCAGCAGTACCGGTGTGCCGCGCCGCTGGGCAAGTGCCGTCGCCAACGCCTGCAACTCAGCCGGGATCTGACCATCACGGCGACCGTGCACCACCAACACCAGCGGGGTGCTGCGCAAGCGGCGCTGCAACCGCGCCAGCACGTCGGCATCGAGGTCCTGGGTCAAACAATGGCGCAAGGCGGCCGGTCCGGCCGGCATGCGGGCCAACAGATCGACCGCCTTGGCTGCCAAAGCAACCTCCAGATCGCTCACCAGCGTGCACAACCCGACCATGAGCTCAGGCTGCGGCCAGGCCGAGAGGCCCAGAGCCAAGCCTTCGAGCGCCTGGTGCCGCAAGGCCCGAGGCCCAGGCTCGCGCGCCAAACGCAACAACAGACTGGCGTCCTCAGGCTCTCGCTGCAAACCCAGCAAGGGCAACAAGCAGGCGTGCGACGCGGGGTCGGGGCAGCTGGTGATCGCCTGACGCAGCCGTGCCGCCACCCGGCGATCGCGAAACGCGCCCAGCAGCTGCAACCAGATCAGTTGCTGCTCCTCTGCTGCAGCTTGGCTGTGTCGCAGCAACGGCTCCAACCAGGCCTGCCGAAAGGACTCCAGAACCACCAACCCCGGCCATTGCGGCTGGATGCCCTCGAACAAACCAGCGGGACGCAGCCCCACAGGACCCTGCAGCAACCGCTCGACATCGCTGCGCTGCAAGCCTGGAACCAGCGCGGCCAGCACATCGGGCTCGAGCGAACAGGAGCCATTTGCCAAAGCTTCCAGCCAGGGGCCTGGATCGTGCAAACCAAGGCGCAGTTGTTGCAACTGATGCCAGCGCTGCTCGCTGCCGGCGTCAGCCAACGGCCATATGACGTTTGATCTCCTTGCTTGAGGCACGATCCCTGCCGCAGCCGGGGCTTTCCCCACCATGGCAGGACGTCGTCTCTGGCCGAAGGTCTCAGGCTGCAGTAGCAAGGGAGAAGCTCAGGAGAAGGAAGAGATGGAGCACAACTTTGTGGGCAGCTTTGCTGAATGCAAAGAGCAACAACTGGTATTCCTGCTGGTCAGACAGCTGGCAGCGGCCCAATTCGAACTGGCCAGTGCCTCGATGAGCCAACGGCTCTGGGATGAAGTGGCCGCGCTGGAGATCGACCCCGATCGCATCACGGCGCTGTTGTACGGAGGCCAGGACGTCAACGACCGGGAAGCCCTGCGGCCCCTCGACGACAACTGGAGGCTCCATCACCCACCCCGATCGCACCGAGGCTGGTTCATGCAGCCGATGTTCGGCGCCGGGCGCCGAAGCGCTCGACCAGGAGGTCTTCGAGCACATCAGCCAGTTGGCTGAGGGGCACCCCTTTGTCGTGGAGCTCGGCCAGGCGCGGATCGCTGCCCATGTCGCCACCGACAAAAATCTTGGCGGCTTCGACCATTTGGCCTTCAAAGCGGGTCTTAGCCCCCATCAGGCCGATTTCGCCCATGTAGGGCTGGCCGCAGGCGTTGGGACAGCCGGTCCAATGGCTGCGCACCGCATGGGGTAACTCGAGCCGGCGCTCGAGCTCCTCAACCACCGTCTGGGCGGTGGTCTTGGTCGGAATCAGGGCAAAGCTGCAATAGCGGTTGCCCGTGCAGCTGACCGCTTCAGCCATCAACGCCCCGGGGGTGGGGGAGTATCGCTGCAACAACGGTTCTGCCAGCAACCCCGGCAGAGCAGCATCACTCACATCGGTCAGCAGCACGTTCTGGGCCTCGGTCAGACGCAGTTCACCGCTGCCGTACTGGCGTGCCAGACGGGCCAACTCAGCCATGCCCTGGGCGTCGAGGCGCCCCATCGGCACGCTCAGACCCACCCACTGCAGACCCTGCTGCTTCTGAGGGTTCACCCCCAGGGCCGAGCGGGGGGCCTGGTTGACCAGGTGCTGGCCGTCATGGGGAAAGGCCTCACCGCCCAGTGCGGTGAACTCGGACAGGACGGCCTCGCGGTAAGACTCAAGACCCAGCTCATCGAGCAAATACATCAGCCGGCTCTTGTTGCGGGCCTGACGGTTGCCGCAACGTTCGAAATGGCGCAACACCGCCAGGCTGAATGACGGCAGATGCTCGGGCCGGAGCCAGACCTGCAAGGGAATGGCCAGCTCATTGCGCTGGGCCGAAAAAAATCCACCCACCATCACGGTGAAGCCCAATTCCCCGTCACGCTGGGCGGGCAAAAAGGCGAGGTCGTTGTGCAGCAAAAAGCTGTCAGGAGCTCCGCCAACAGCGATGTTGAACTTGCGCGGCAGGTTGCGGGGCGCATCAACCCCCAGCAGACGGTCCTGAATCGCCCCGACCAACGGGCGGGTATCGATGAACTCCTCCGGATCAATGCCGGCCAAGGGGTTGCCCGTGATGTTGCGCGGGTTGTCATGACCGGACTGGCGGCTGGTCAAGCCAACGGACTCCATGGCTTTGAGCAGGGGAGCCATGTCCTCCAGCAACAGTCCCCGTAGCTGAATGTTCTGACGGGTGGTGAGATCAGCCGAACCGTCAGCGCCGCAACGATCAACCGCGTCGGCAAGAACCTCCAGCTGCGAGGCGTTGATCACACCATTGGGCAATCGCAAGCGCACCATGAAGCGCCCCGGGGTCACCGGCCGAAAAAAGATCCCCAACCACTTGAGCCGAATCGTCAGATCGGCCTCGTCGAGGCTCTCCCAACCCTGCGAGGCCAGATCAGCCAAGACAGGCTCTAGCTCTAAGCCGCAGCGTTCGGCCTTGGCCTGTTCGATCTTGCTCAAGGTCGCGGCCATCAAGAGGAGAGCTGTTCAAGCTCAGAATGGTGAAGAACTGACCAGCCCCCTGCGTGTCGCAAGCGCTACCAAATCGCAAGGCAGGGGCAACGCTGACGCGTGAACAACAGCGCTTTCGCGAGTTCATCGGCAAGGTCGGCAGCGGCGAGCACACCAGCACGGGCCTGAGCCGTGAGGAAGCGCGCGAAGCGATGGATCTGATGCTGAGCGGCCAGGCCAGCGCCGCCCAAATCGGGGCCTTCTTCATCGCCCATCGCATTCGCCGGCCGGCTCCCGAAGAGCTGACCGGCATGCTCGACAGCTACCGCAGCCACGGCCCACAGCTGCTGACCCCAGGGCGGCGCGCCATCTGTTTTGGCGTGCCCTATGACGGCCGCACCCGCACGGCACCGCTGCTGCCGCTGGTGGCACTGGTGCTGGCATCCGCAGGCCTGCCGGTGGTGCTGCATGGCGGCAACCCCATGCCGGTGAAATACGGCGTCACCCTGGCAGAACTGTTTGCAGCACTGGGGCTGAACTGGGGCGATCAGACACTCGCAACAGTTCAGCTGTGTCTGGACCGCCACAACCTGGGAGTCACCCACCAACCCATCCATTTCGGCGCCGCCGAATCGTTGGTGAGCGTTCGCGATGCCATCGGCAAACGACCGCCGGTGGCCAGCCTGGAACTGCTGTGGACACCGCATCAGGGCGAGCACCTGTTGGTGAGCGGCTTTGTGCACCCGCCAACCGAAACCCGGGCCTGGCAAGCCCTGAACCTGGCGGGCGAACACAACGTGCTCACCGTCAAAGGCCTCGAAGGCAGCACCGACATCCCGATCAGCCGGGCCTGCATCACCGGCCGCCCCTCAACCGCAGGAGACGGGCGCATGATTCTGCACCCACGCGACCATGGCTGCTACGGAGCCGATCCCGCCTGGGAGGGGATTGAGGCCTGGATCAGCCAGGCCCTGGCGGCCCTCGGCGGCCAAGGCGACCTTGCCACTGCACTGATCTGGAACGCCGGCACCTACCTCTGGCAAGCGGGGGCGTGCGGGAGCCTGGAAGAGGGTCTAAGCCACTGCAGCGAATTGCTGGAGACGGGCACGACCCTGCGGCACCTCAACGCGATGCGACAGGACACCATTGGTTCAACCAGGCACAGAACAACCCATCAACTGGCCAATCCGTAACAACCGCAACCAGCGGGGGTGATCCCAACGTGGTCTCTTAGCTCGGTTGGTCAGCATTGGCGCCAACAATCAGCTTTTACCGGATAGCGGCCCTTTGTTCTGAGGCGCATCGGTTGTGGTGTTGATGCAGATGGCATCGCACCTATTCCTGTTCGCCTAGCCCGAATCGGGCACGCTTTTCCATGTCCCTGATCTCCAGACGTCAAACCCTGCTGAGCGGCCTGGCCGTCGCCACGGGCGCGGTGATCCAATTCGGTGGTGTAGCCGCCCTGCTCAACCCCCTGGCAGCCGAAGCCGCCCCGGGCAAACCCGAAACCACCAATGTGGAACTCGGCTTCATTGCCCTGACGGATGCCGCTCCGCTGATCATCGCCAAAGAAAAAGGCTTCTTTGCGAAGCAAGGCATGACCGGAGTCGAACTCAAGAAGCAAACCTCCTGGGCTGTAACACGCGACAACCTGGAACTGGGTGGCGCCCGCGGAGGCATTGACGGTGCACACATTCTCTCGCCGATGCCCTACCTGCTGACCACAGGTGCCATCAGCAAGAGCAAAAAGCCGGTGCCGATGTTCATCCTGGCCCGCCTCAACCTCAACGGACAGGCGGTTTCGGTCTCGAAAGACTTTCTCAAAGACAAATTCAGCGTCAAGGCACCCGGCCTGGGCAAAGTCGTCGCCGCCAAGAACAAAAGCGGCGACAAGTTCAAGGCTGCTGTGACCTTCCCCGGTGGCACCCACGACCTGTGGATGCGTTACTGGATGGCCGCCAACGGCGTCAATCCCAACAAGCAGGCTGACTTGGTGGTGATCCCGCCTCCGCAGATGGTGGCCAACATGCAGTCCGGCACCATGGACACCTTCTGCGTGGGTG
>CAYFMB010000144.1:0-5210 GCA_964344095.1 uncultured Klebsiella sp. | reverse complement strand
TTGCCCAACCCTGCCCCGCCCGCCGAGGTGGTGCTCTGCCTCCGCGGCGCCGACCCCACCTTGCCCCAGGTGCTGGCGGCCCTGGCAGCGCAGGACTACCCAGGCCCCTGGCGCCTGCTGCTGCTGATCGACTCCACAGACGATCCCGCCTGGGCGGTGGCCGCAGCCCAGATCGACCGCCTGCAGGCCTCGGGTGGCGCTGGCTGGCAAGCGGCCAGGCGGGTGCCGCTCAGCAATCCGCCAGCCGCCCAATCGCTCAAATGCGCCGCCCTGCGCCAGGCCTTTGAGCTACTCGACCCCGCCACCGCCGTGGTGGCCCTGGTCGATGCCGATGCCGTGGTGGCCCCGGGTTGGCTAAGCGCCCTGGTCGCCGGCTGCAGCCAGGAGCGCATCGCCGCCGTCTCGGGCAACCGCTGGTATCTGAGCGCTGCAGCGTCGGGGGCCAGCACGGTCCGCGCGATCTGGAATGGCGGCGCCCTGGTGCTCATGACCCTGCTGCAGATCCCTTGGGGCGGCTCACTGGCCATCCACAGGCCGCTGATCGAGGCCAGCGGCTGGCGCGAGCTGCTCGCCACCAGCCTCTGCGAGGACACCGCCCTGCCGTCGCCCCTGGCCCGCAGCGGCTGGAGCTACCAGTTCAGACCCGAGCTGCTGGCCCTCGCCGGCGACGATGACGTGGCCCTGCGGCCCCTGCGCCGCTGGATCAGCCGCCAGTTGCTCTGTGCCCGCCTGCACCATCCCGCCTGGCACCTGGTGCTGCTGCATGGTCTGGGCACCTGGCTGCTCCTGCTGCTGACCCTGGCGGCCCTCGCCCTGAGCCTGCTGCTGGGCCAGACCGCTGCAGCGGGCCTGTTGCTGACCGCCCTGGTGATCTACGAGCTGGGCTGCGTCGGCCTGCTGTTGCTAATCGAGGCTGTCGCCCGCCGCTGCTTGCTGGCCCTAGGCACGACGGCTCCCCGCCACCGCCCCCTGGCGCTGCTGGGCTGGCTGCCCCTGGCCCAATGGGTCTATGGCCTCGCCACCCTCAGGGCAGCCCTGGCACGCCATGTCGAATGGCGCGGCATCCACTACCGCGTACGGGGCCGTGGCGTAGAACGCCTCAAGCGCGCGCCGCAGCCGGCCCGATGAGCACCCCCATCTACCCGCCACCGGAGCCCTACACCCCCAACTTTTTGCGGCGCATCCGCCGCGGCCTCTACTCCTGGTTCGGCCTGCTCAACGAATGGGATTTCCGCATTCCCGTGGGCGCTCTGCGTTTCATGGGACTGCATTTGCTGCTGGTCAACGACCCGTCTGCGGTGCGCCAGGTCATGGTCAGCGACGTCGAGCAGTTCCCCAAGCACCCTTACACGCTCTGGATTCTCGAACCGCTGATTGGCCGCGCCATCTTTTCGGTCAATGGCGCCGAATGGGCCCAACAGCGGCGGCTGGTGGATCAGGCCTTCCAGGTGGCCCAGCTGCAGCGGGTGTTTCCGCAGATGGCCTCGGCTTGCCAGGCGAGCCTGGAGCGGCTCGCCGCCCAGGCCGATGGCCGCAGCGTCGATGCCGATGCCGAGATGACCCTGGTCACCGCCGACGTGATCGTGCGCACGATCCTGTCGCGCCCCCTCGACGAAGCCGAAGCCGCTGCCATTTTCGAATCCTTTGGCCGCTACCAAAAACGGGCCGGCCGCGCCCTGATGCTGCGCTTTCTGCGCCTGCCCCGAAAGCGACTGCAGGGGTACCTGGCCACCCACGCCGCCCCGATCCGCAACTGGATCGCCGCCGCCATCGATGCGCGACTCGAAGGCCCTCAAAAAACTGGCGTGACTTCTGGCGCGTTTTCCAACGACCTGCTGCAGGCCCTGATCGAGGCGCGCGACCCTGAGACAGGCCAGGGGTTCTCCCGCGAGGAGCTGCTGGATCAGGTCTGCTTTTTGTTTCTGGCAGGTCATGAGACCTCCGCCAGCTCTCTGGGTATGGCGGTCTACCTGCTGAGCTGTTTCCCCGAAGCCCAACAGCGCCTGCGCGCTGAAGTTCAGAGTGTGCTCGGCGGATCCGAGCGACCTCTGGGCTTCGACGATCTGCGCTCTCTGGCCTACGGCTCGGCCCTGTTCAACGAAACGCTGCGGCTGTACCCACCAGTGAGCTTTTTCATTCGCGAATCACTGCAAGACACCGAACTGGCCGGCAGCCGCTGTCCCATGCGCGCCCTGGTGACGCTGTCGCCCTGGGTGATTCAGCGGCATGAGCAGCACTGGAGCGACCCCAACGCCTTTCGCCCAGAGCGCTTTCTGGCCGAAACCGCTACGGCTGATGAACGGCGCTGGGCCCGCGATGCCTATCTGCCCTTTGGTCTGGGGCCGCGCAAATGTCCCGGTGCTGCCTTTGCGCTGCAAGAGGCACTGCTGTTGCTCGCCGAACTGGTACGCCGGTTTGAGGTTCTGCCCGATGGCGAGCATGTTCCAGAGCTGGTAGCGCGACTCACCCTGCGCTCGCGCAATGGCATTCGCGTGCGCCTCTCACCCTTGGGGTAGGGCTCCCCGGGCGTTGAACACCAGGCGCATGGTTTTGAGCAAGATCAACAGATCGAGCCAGAAGGAAAAATGCCGGAGATAAAACAGATCAAAGCTGAGTTTGTTGCGCGCATCCTCCAGCGAAGCGCCATAGGGATAATTGACCTGAGCCCAGCCGCTGAGTCCAGGTCGCAGCCAATAGCGCAAGCGATAATGCTGAATCTGCCGCTCCAGATCCTGATCAAATTCAGGCCGTTCGGGGCGTGGGCCGATCAAGCTCATCTCGCCACGCAACACGGCCACCAACTGTGGTAATTCATCAAGACGGGTCAAGCGCAACAGATGACCCAATGGTGTGATGCGTGGATCCTGCTGGCGCACCCACTGCGCTCCTTGGCGTTCGGCATCAGTGCGCATGGTGCGAAGCTTCCAAATGCGAAAGGGCACCCCCCGCATGCCGGTGCGCCATTGGCTGTAAAAAACCGGACCGCGATCCTGCAACCAAATCAGCAGGCCGGCTCCGATCATCAACGGAGCGGTCAGAAGCAGCAGTGTGGCACTCACCACCACGTCGCCGAGCCGTTTGAGCCTGACCTGCAGACCGGCCTGCGGCAACACGAACTGCCCGTGCAGCAAGTCGTTGTCGCTGATCAGCTCAGGGGGTAGCCGATGAAGAAAGACTTCACACCAGGCCGTTGTACTCAGCACGAGCTGACCTGTCCCCATCGCCTGGATGAGTTGCTGCTTCTGCCCGTCGGCGAGAAACCTTGAACCATCCACGATCACCCCATCGACGTGGTCCAGCTGCTCTGGGGAAAAGTTCTGCTGCACGGCAAATTGCCAGGGCAAGGGCTGGGCGTGCGGCGCCAACAAGTCGAGAAAGCCGGCAGCCGTCTGCTGAGGGGCCAGGATCAACCATTGGGGCTGTTGATTCTGACGCCTCGCCAGCAAACGATCGAGCACGGTCTGCGCCACATAACTGCTCAACGCGATCCAGAACAGCAGGGGCAACAGAAAGGCGCGTGTATCGAGTTGGGCGAAGGCCTGATGCACAAACCAGTTGTATCCCAAATAGAGCAGTCCGCTGAGCAAGGTCACCACAACGGTTCCGCCCAGAGCCGCCAGGGGCGCGAACGGTGCCCCCATCACGGGCTGGGCATAGCGACCGGTGACATAGCTGAGCAAGATCCAGAGCTCCAGCAGCCAGGTCATCGGCAGCGAAAAACCTGGGGCTGAGCCGAAATGCCACCAGAACGTGATCACGAACAGGATCGCAATCAAAGCCATGTCCAGAAAGCCGGCCAGCATCAACCGGCGTCGATTCACAAGCCAGGGCAACGACAGGGCCAAACGTCAGGAGACTCAGGTGGAAGCGAGCGGCCGCAGCTTAAGCAGCAGGGAGTGAGCATCCTGCAGCGCCAGGGTCTCTTCACCGGCAGAGGGCTGATCCTGCCCTGATCTGCCGCCCAACTGCGGCAGCAGGGGCTTCAGCCGCAGCTGCCCTCGAATGGCGTCATCGGCCTCGATCACAGCCACCCAGGGAGCGCCACTACGTTCAGCCCGCTTCAACTGCTTGCCCACAGCACTACCGCTGCTGTCGCGCTCAATGGCCAGCCCGTGGCGGCGCAACTCCACAGCCAGACGCAGCCCCGCCTGGTTCGCGGCGGCACCACGACTCACCACATAAAGATCTGGCCCTGGATGCTCAGCCAACCCTGGCTCCAACAACAGCGCCAGGCGCTCTATACCAAGGGCCCAGCCGATCGCGGGCGTGGGGGCACCTCCGAGTTGCTCGACCAGGCCGTCATAGCGGCCGCCACCACAGACGGTGGCCTGGGCCCCCAGTTGGCTGCTGGTGATTTCAAAGGCGGTGTGGCTGTAGTAATCCAGACCCCGAACCAGCCGCGGATTGCGGACGAAAGGAATGCCCAGAGCAACAAGGGCTTCCAGAACGGCATCAAAGCGATCACGACTCTCAGCGCTCAAGGCCTCGGCCAAGGTGGGAGCAGAGGCCAACAGCGCTTGGGTGTCGGGGTGCTTGGAATCCAGCACCCGCAGTGGATTGGTGTGGATGCGGGCCTTGGAATCGGCGTCCAGCTGCGCCTGATGGGCCTCGAGCCAGCCCACCAGCTGGGTGCGATAGGCCGCTCGGTCAGCTGGACTGCCAAGGCTATTGAGCTCGAGAGCAAGGCCGCCAACCCCGAGCGCCGACAGCAGATCCCAGGCCAGGGCGATGACCTCAGCGTCGCTGTAGGGATCGGCAACCCCCAGCCACTCGACCCCGATTTGATGAAACTGACGCTGCCGGCCCGCCTGGGGCCGCTCGTAGCGAAACATTGGCCCGCTGTACCAGAGCCGCTGCGCTCCCTGGCTCAGCAGACCATGTTCAATGGCAGCGCGCACCACGGAGGCCGTGCCCTCAGGGCGCAGCGTGCAGCTGCGCTCACCGCGATCGAGGAACGTGTACATCTCCTTGCCGACCACGTCAGTGGCTTCGCCGATGCCACGGGCAAACAACTCGGTGTGCTCGAGCAATGGCGTGCGGATCTCAGCAACCCCAGCCCGGCGGAAATGGTCACGGGCCGTGGCTTCGATGACTTGCCACAGCTGGACCTGCGGCGGCAGGAGATCGACCATGCCGCGCAGACTCTGAAGTTTGATGCCCGCCAACCGTCTAACCCTCGCCGACGCGCCACACCTTTAGCCCAGCGGCCT
>CAYFMB010000143.1:0-5241 GCA_964344095.1 uncultured Klebsiella sp. | reverse complement strand
CGGCCAGTTCGGCCTCGTTGAGCACCGGCGAATCGAGGTGCAGCACGGCAGCGGCCTCGGCCTGGGGCCGCAGGGCTGAACGGCGTTGGCCCAGGTGCATCTCCAGGCTCATGACCAGCTTTTCGCGCAGCGGGTCGATCGGCGGGTTGGTGACCTGGGCGAAGCGCTGCTTGAAGTAGTCGTAAAGCAAGTGGGGCTTGCCCGAGAGCACCGCCAGGGGGATGTCATCCCCCATGCAGTAGGTGGGCTCCTTGCCGGCACCGGCCATGTCCTCAATGACCAGCTCCAGGTCCTCGGCGCCAAAGCCTGAGGCGCTCTGGAGCTGCAGCAGCTCAAGATCACCCAGGCGGCGCTGCTGTTCCCAAGGCTGAGCGCTCTGGTTGCGGCGGTGCTGAGCCAGCCAGTCGCCATAGGGGTGGCGCGCGGCGGCCTCGGCCTTGACCTCCCAGTTGCGCAGCAGGCGGCCACGATCGAGATCGACCGCCAGCATCTGGCCGGGGCCCAGGCGCCCCTTTTCAACGATGCGGCTCTCCTCGAGCTCGACCACACCGGTTTCCGAGCCCATCACGACGTAGCCGTCGCTGGTGATGCAGTAGCGGGCCGGGCGCAGGCCGTTGCGATCGAGGGTGGCGCCGACGGTGTGTCCATCGGCAAACACCAGCAGGGCCGGGCCATCCCATGGCTCCTGCAGGCAGGCGTTGTACTCGTACATGGCCCGGATCTCGGGCTTGTCGGCTAGCTCGGGCTGATCTCTGAAGGCCTCGGGGACCAGGGTCAGCAGGCTGTCGGTGATCGGCCGGCCACTGCGCACCAGCAGCTCGAGGGTGGCGTCGAGGTTGGCCGAATCGCTGAAGGCTGAATTCACCAGGGGGCGCAAATCGCCGGCGGCCTCACCCCAGACCTCTTCAAGGTTGGCTTCTGCGGCACTGGCCCAGTTGATGTTGCCCAGCAGGGTGTTGATCTCACCGTTGTGACCCAGCAACCGCATCGGCTGGGCCAGGGGCCAGCGGGGCAGGGTGTTGGTGCTGAAGCGGCGGTGATACACCGCAAAGCTCACGGCGAAGCGCTCGTCGCGCAGATCGCTGTAGAAATGCGGCAGCACCTCGGAACGCACCATGCCCTTGTAGACAACGGTGCGGCAGCTGATCGACGCAAAATAAAGATCTCCGGTGGCGGCCCCCCAGGCGGCCCGGCTGCGGTCGACGGCGCGGCGGCGCAGGCGGAACAGCAGTGCTTCGAGGGCATCACCGTCGAGGCTGGCTTCAGCGCCAACCAGCCAGTGGACGATGTGTGGCGCGGTGTCGCGGGCCAGGGGCCCCAGCACCGCGGCGTCGACGGGCACATCACGCCAGCCCAGGCTGGTCAGGCCCAATCCGTGTGCTTCCTGCTCACAGAACTGACGCGCCTCGTCGCGACGTGCCGCATCGGTGGGCAGAAACACCGTCGCCAGCCCGCGCAGCTGGCCGCTGGAAGCCTGGGCAGCCGGCCAGACCGCTTCATAGAAGCCCCAGGGGATGGCGCAGAGCACGCCGGCACCGTCACCCGAGTCGGCATCACCGCCGCAACCGCCGCGGTGCTCCATGCAATCGAGCCCCCGCAGAGCCTGCTGCAGCACCCAATGGCTGGCCTCCCCGCCCAGATGGGCCAAAAACCCCACACCGCAGGCATCCTTCTCACCGGCCACCGCAGCGGGTGCAGCCGTGTCGCGATGAGGCCAGGCGGGGCGGGAGAAATCAGGCATAACCCGGGGTTCGACACCGTTGGACAGACCCATCGGCGCGGCGCCGTGGATGGCAACCGGTGCAGATGGCGGAACCTTGGATCCTAAGGATCAGCTGATCGCCGCTAGGTTCCTGTAGCGATGGCCGCAACCGCGATGGCTCCGGCAGCTGTGCTGCTCTCCTGGCTCGCGAGCGCCGCCCTGGCAGGACCGCCGCTGCCGCCGCCGCCTCTGCCCAGCGAACACCGAGGCGGTGAACCGCTGCCAGCTGCGCTGCGCTCTTGGGCGTCGCGCGGACTGCAGCGCGGTTCGCTGTTGCAGATCAATGGCATCAGCCAGCAGGCCCGCTGGCTGATGCGGCCCAACGTCGATGGCAGCCCACTTGAGTTGTGGCTGCCGCTCGAGGTGTTGCAGAACCAGCTGGGTGTCAGCAGCCGCAACAACCCCGATGGCGGCCTCAAACTCGAGTGGTTCGGACGCGAACTAGACGTGCCGGCAAGCGGCCTGCGCAGCCTGGACGACGAAGTCAGTCTGGATGTCAGCGCGCTCCTGCAGACGAATGGTCTGAGCATCCGCAGCCGCGGCGAGGTGCTGAGCCTGGACTTGCCGGCGACAGCTCTCACTGGTGTGCGCAGCTCCCGCCCCGGCGGCCAGCGGCGCGTGGTGCTCGATCTGGTCAGCCCGACGCTGCTGCGCCGCGATGACAACCGGCTCTGGCTGGGACTGAACAGCAACGAGGAGCAGCGCGCCGCGCTCGAAGCCCAGGGGTTCAACACCAGCTCCGTAGCCGGAGGCCTGCAGCTGCAGCTGCGCAATGGCACGACCCAGCGCGTGTTCAGCCTGGGGGATCCAGCGCGGATCGTGATCGATCTGACCAGCGCCAGTGCAAGCAGCGAGCCGGCAGCGCAGGCACGACCGAGCGACCCTCGCCTGCTCTCCCTGCTAGGTCGCGAGCTGCACTGGGATCAACAGCAACTGGACGGCGTCCGCCTCAACGCGGTGCGGCTCGATCCCCGCAACCGAGCCGTTGTGCTGCGACCCCTGACCCGCAGCGGCGGCATGGAAGGTCTGAGTTCACTGGTGCAGCTGGCCGCCGGCGACGACGCCGTGGTCGCGATCAATGGTGGCTTCTTCAACCGCGTCAAACGCCTGCCTTTGGGGGCACTCAAGGCCGATGGTCGCTGGTTGTCCGGGCCCATCCTGGGGCGCGGCGTGATGGCCTGGGAGCCTGGTTCGATGCCCCGTTTCGGGCGCCTCGTCCTTCAGGAATGGCTGAGCGATGAGCGAGGCCAGCGCCTGCCGGTGGCTGTTCTGAACAGCGCTTACCTGCAACGGGGCCTGAGTCGCTACACCGCCGACTGGGGCTCGACCTACCGGGCCCTCAGCGGCCAGGAGAGCGCCCTGGTGCTGCGCGACGGCGTCGTGCGCTCCACTTACAGCACCAGCGCACTGGAGCAGGGTGTTCCCCTGCAGCCGGGCGAAACCCTTGTGGTGGCTCGCGGCGGCGTGATCCTGCCCTGGGGCCCCGGTGAGCGGCTGCAATTGAGCAGCCGCACCAGCCCAGACCTGGGCCTGGCCGCCAACGTGATTGGCGGCGGACCGCTGCTGCTGCAAAACGGCCGCACTGTGCTCAACGGCGCCAGCGAAGGCTTCAGCAGCAGCTTTCTGAGCCAGGGGGCGCCGCGCACGGTCGTGGCCAGCGACGGCCGCGAGCTCTGGCTGATCACACTCGAAGGCAGCAGCGACGCGGGGCCGAATCTGTACGAAACCGCCGCACTGCTGCAGCGCCTGGGACTGAGCGACGCGCTCAACCTCGACGGCGGCAGCTCTACCGGCCTGGTGCTCGGCGGTGTCATGACGGTGAAGGGCCGCGGCGTGGCCGGCGCCGTGCATCACGGCCTCGGTCTGGTGCCTGTTGGCAACACCGGCGCCCTGCGGCTGGGACGCCAGCTGCTGCCAACTGCCAAAGTGCAGCCAAACGCCGCTTCAGCGACGCCATGACCAGGGGGCAAAGCCTGCTTCTCAGCGCCGCCGCCGCCGCCGAACTGGGACGGCAGGCCGCCGTGGCCGGCACCCCCGGAATGATGCACCTCGATCTGGTTGAAGGGGGCTGCGAGCGCTGGACGATCCGGCTGCGACCCGGGCATCTGGCTGGGGTGCCGGTGGCCCGTGCCGATGGGATCACCGTCTATGCACCCGAGCCGCAAGCAGCTCAGTTGAGCGGCCTCAAACTCGACTACCGCAGCGACCTGGGCGGTGGTGGCTTTGTCGTGCAGGCCCCTGAGGGACTGCAAAGCTGCGCCTGCGGCGTCGGCTTTGGACCTCGAACCAAAGCCGGTGGGGCGACACGGTAAGGTGGCGGATTGTCGCTCTCGGTCGGCTGACCGAATGGCGTCCACCGCTTCTGTTTGCCGACCCGTACCGGTCCTCGATGCCCACCATCCAGCAGCTGATCCGCACCGAGCGGCAGCGCCTGACCCGCAAGACCAAATCGCCCGCTCTGCGCGCCTGCCCTGAGCGACGCGGTGTGTGCACCCGCGTGTACACCTCAACCCCCAAAAAGCCGAACTCGGCACTGCGCAAAGTCGCTCGTGTGCGCCTGACGTCGGGCTTCGAGGTGACCGCCTACATCCCAGGCATCGGCCACAACCTGCAGGAGCACTCTGTGGTGCTCATCCGCGGCGGTCGCGTCAAGGACCTGCCCGGCGTGAGGTATCACATCATTCGCGGCACCCTCGACACCGCCGGTGTCAAAGATCGCCGTCAGGCCCGCTCCAAGTACGGCGCCAAGACACCCAAGGAGTGAGCGCGCTGACGCCAGCTCTCGTCTGACCGTTTAACCAACCCTGTTCCGATTCCCTCCGGCCCATGTCCCGCCGCAACGCCGCTGAAAAGCGTCCGGTTCTGCCCGATCCTCAGTTCAACAGCCGCCTGGCTTCGATGATCGTGGCCCGGCTGATGAAGCACGGCAAGAAATCAACCGCGCAACGCATCCTGTCCGATGCCTTCAGTCTGATCGGCGAGCGCACCGGTGGCGACCCTCTGGAGCTGTTCGAGACCGCCGTGAAAAACGCCACTCCCCTCGTAGAGGTGCGTGCGCGCCGCGTCGGTGGTGCCACCTATCAGGTACCCATGGAGGTGCGTCAGGAGCGGGGGACCGCCATGGCGCTGCGCTGGCTGGTCAATTTCTCGCGGGCCCGCAACGGCCGCAGCATGGCTCACAAGCTGGCCGGTGAATTGATGGATGCTGCCAACGAAGCCGGCAGTGCCGTTCGCAAGCGCGAAGAGACCCACAAGATGGCCGAAGCCAACAAGGCCTTCGCGCACTACCGCTACTGATTGGTGTGGGACCGGAGTCTGGGCACTCCGGATCATCCCCTGACAACCCTTCTGAGCGCTGACGTTCCACCGACGGCAGGTCCGCTCTGTAGAGTAATGCCCACTTTTTGCCTTCCCTCCCGGAGACCCCACTCGTGGCCCGCGCCTTTCCACTGGAACGCGTCAGAAATATCGGCATTGCC
>CAYFMB010000142.1:0-5265 GCA_964344095.1 uncultured Klebsiella sp. | reverse complement strand
TCAACCAGAACCTGTTCAAGATCAACCCCGAGGCGATCCCCGCCACCAAGGTGCTAGCCACCATGGCCGGCGGCCGGCTGGTGCACGACGTCGCCTATGGCATCGGCGATGCCGACCTCACCAACCTCGAGCAGCTCGACCAGGGAGCGGTGGGGTTGTGCCCCTACAGCGATGGAACAGAGGAAAGCCACCAAGGGCACTCCCATTGAGAGCCCCAATACACTGGGCTGACTTCAGCGACTGACACCGCAGCGCATGGCTTCGATCGCACGACGTTGTTCCGTTCAGGCCATGGCCCTGCTGGCAACAGGTTTGGGTTTGGCCTGGATTCACGGGCCTGCCATGGCCAACACACCGCCTGGCAATGGCTGGATTGCGATTCCGACGCGTGTCGATGAGATCAAAGTGCGCTACCGGCCCTTGGGCTGCAAAGACGACATCTGCACCATCGAAGTCGAAGGATTGACCCGTGATGAGTCGATCAGCAAGGAAACGATCGACTGCAAGGCGATGAAGATCCGCAATGCCACCAGCCCGGTGAGCAGCGGGTGGAAGGTGATTGCTCCTGGCACCGTTGACGAAACCATGGCCCGCAAGGTCTGCCACAAGCACTAAAACAGCCTGGAGCTGGCCCAGCAGCAACTCAGCGTCTGTTGCGGCAACGCTCGGAGCAGTAGAGAACCTGCTCCCACACGTCGGCCCATTTTTTGCGCCAGCTGAACGGGCGCCCACACACCGGACAGAACTTGCTGGGACGTTGGCTGGGGGGAAGACTTTTCCCCCCAGGCTTGGCAGCGGAGCCGCCGCGTTGGCGTCCCACAGCGCAACAGATCCGCTCAGAGCGAACGCACAGGCCGCTTGTCGATCACCTTGTCGATCAAGCCGTACTCGACCGCTTCGGCCGGTGACATGAAGAAGTCGCGATCGGTGTCTTCTTCAATGCGGGGCAGGGGCTGCCCGGTGCGGTCGGAGAGCTCCTGGTTGAGCTTTTTCTTGAGGTAGAGAATCTCGTCGGCCTGGATGCGAATGTCGCTGGCTTGACCACGAGCCCCACCCAGGGGCTGGTGAATCATGATGCGCGAGTGGGTCAGGCTGCTGCGCTTGCCCTTCGCACCGGCGCAGAGCAGAAAAGCACCCATCGAAGCGGCGAGGCCGACACAGACGGTCTGCACATCGGGCTTGATGTGCTGCATGGTGTCGAAAATGCCGAGTCCGTCATAGACGGAACCACCCGGCGAATTGATGTACAGGAAGATGTCCTTGTCGGGATCTTCTGCCTCGAGAAACAGAAGCTGGGCAACGATGCGGTTGGCTGACTCAGCGGTGACCGGTTCACCCAGAAACACGATGCGCTCGCGCAGCAGCCGTGAATAGATGTCGAACGCCCGCTCGCCGCGCCCCGATTCCTCGATGACAATGGGGATCGTGGTCACAGGCCAGGTCTCAGCGGTGGCTCGATCCTACTGAGCCTGAAAACGGCCTGAGGGCGGCGGCGCTAGGGTCGCTGCACCTTGGATCCACCAGCGTGAGCGCCGCTCTCACCGTCGCAGACAGCAAGCGCGCCTTTCACCGCGCCTTCCCTTATGTGATCGGTTCGCTTTACCGCCGCATGGTGGACGAGCTGCTGGTGGAACTGCACCTGCTGAGCCGGCAGCAGGGTTTTCAGGCCGATCCTCTGTTTGCGGTCGGCGTGGTGCAGGTGTTCGACGGCTTTGCCAAGGGCTACCGACCCGAGGCCCAGAAGCAACCGTTGTTTGAGGCGCTCTGCAGCGCCTGCGGCTTTGACGGACCCGCACTGCGCCAGCAACACAGCGCCGCCCTGGCAGCCATGGGCCATCACAGCGTCGAAGCCGTGCGCCAATGGATCGAGCAGCAGGGCCAGGGAGCGCCAGAACCGCTCGCCCAGGCTTTGGCCAGCATCCAGAGACCAGATTTCCATTACTCGCGCTTGATGGCGGTCGGCCTCATGGCCCTGCTGGAGCAGGCCCAGGGCGCCGATGCCATGGACCCGCAGGCACTGCGCAGCTATGCCCACGACCTGGGCGCCTCGATGGGTCTGTTGCGCGATCGCCTCGACAAAGACCTCAAGCTTTACGCCAGCAATCTTGAAAAGATGGCCCAGGCGGTGGAACTGATGGAGGAAACCGTCGCCGCTGAAAAACGCAAGCGCGAACGCCGCAGTGCAGGTGCGGTGCCCCCCCCAGCAGAAGCCCCTAGCGGAAGCGACTCAGCACCAAGCGTCCCTTCAGCAGGCTGAGGGGCTGCTGAGCGCCTCCGCTGGCCAACAGCTCGACTTGATCAGCTTGGGCCACCAAGGCGGGAAACGCACCTGGCCAAAGCCCAAGGCGTCCGAGCTCTCGCGGCCTGGCCCGCAGCTGCAGTGGAGCCCCGGGACCAGCATCGGAAGCTGAGGCCTGGCCTGGGCTGGGTGTAGGCCCCAGGTAGAGCAGCAAGCGAGGTTCAAATCCTGGACCTGCAGGCAGCCTCCACAACCAGCCACCGATCACCGCACCGTCGTCGTTGCTCCAGGTGGCACTGGGAAAACTGATAGCCCCCAGCCGCGGGGTGTTGGCCTGCAAGCGCGGCGATGGCTCCTGCAGTCCCTGCTGCAACAGCGGTTCGCGCAGTCCGGCCAGCAGCCGTGCCCAGGCAGCACGATCGCGGGCTCTGGGCGCAAGCTCCAGTTCAAGGGCGGCCTGAAACGGGCCGCTGCTCTGCCTGCGCAAGCGCAGCACAAACGGCAGCCCCCGCAGCAGCGCCAGCTGTGGCTCGCTGATGCCATACCGTTCTGCCAAGGGTTCGCGCACCAGCTGGCGCGAGAGCAGGCCCTGCAACAGCACATCGAGCGATGGGCCCTGCAGCTGCAGCAGCACAGCGTCGGGCAGCGGCCGCCGTGCCAACGACAACACCGCGTCAGCAGGAGCACCCAGCACACCTTCTGAGGCGGCCGCTTCACCAGCGAGGGCCAGGTTCGTGCCATCGAGCTGAAGGCTGAAGCAGCCCTGCTGCAGGCGTTGCAACAGTGGTGCCACCGGACCAGCCAGAGCCCCCAGACCCGCCGCACTCCAATAAACGCTCTGGGGGCTTCTCAGCTGCAGCAAACAGCGCTGTTCCAGACCACGCTGGGGGCGCGGCACACCGCGCAGGCGATCGGCCAGCACCTGTCGTGACAAAGGATCGGCGGCAAACACCGCCATGTCATCGACCAGCAGCGGCGGGTAGCTCAGTTGACGGCTGGACAGTCCACTCAGGTTGACCGCCGGCAACACCAGGTAGGCACCCGCATCACCATGGGCACCCCAGAATTGCCACCAGGTGCCTTGCTGACGTGCCCAAAGGGCCGCGGCAGAACGGCCCAGGCGCTGGCGCCAGAGTCCGGGCACAGGGCGAGAAGAGGCGCCAGCAAAACTCTGCATGAGCTGGGCTTGACCCAGCAAACGCGCCAGCCCCACAGCCTGAGGTCGGGGCCAGACCAACAACGCCACCGCAGGCAGCAGCAGCAGCGCAGCCAGGGCTGCAGCGGTGTTGGGCAGTTGCAGACGGCTCCAACGGGTGCGTAGGCGGGTCATGGGCAGACCCCGTAGGTGGTGGTGCGACGTCGCACGGGCCGGCCCAAACTGGCAGCCGCCGCTTCAAGGGCCACTGGATCCTGGTTGGTGCCGCCGCTGGCGCCGGCCATGGTGGTGATGTGTTCCTCCATCAGCGTGCCACCGAGGTCGTCACAGCCCCAGCGCAGGGCTTCGGTGGCGCCCGCCAGACCGAGCTTGACCCAGCTGGGCTGGTGATGGCGAATCCAGGGCCCCAGCACCAATCGCGCACTGGCGGTGAGGGTGAGCATCGCCTCCAGGTCAGGCTGATCGCGGCCCACCCGCTGACGCAGCGAGGCCGGGGCCTGCTGGCCCACAAACGGCAGCAGCACAAACTCGGTGAAGCCCGTCTGCGAGGCCGCCCAGGCCTGCTGCTGCAACTGCAGCAGGGTCAACAGGTGAGCCGCCAGATCGACAGAGGTTTCGATGTGGCCCGCCATCAAGGTGCTGGTGGCCGGCAGGCCCTGGGCGTGAACTTGCAACATCACGGCGCTCCAGCTGCGGGCACTCAACTTTTCGGGGCAGAGCACACGGCGCAGGGGTTCGCTGAGCACTTCAGCCGCCGTGCCCGGCACCGAACCGAGGCCGGCCTGTTGCAGTCGCTGCAGCACCAGCTCCAGGGGCACACCATCGCTCTCGGCGATGAACAGCAGCTCCTGGGGTGAGAACGCATGCAGGTGAATGCCCGGTGCAGCCTCCTGCAGGTCGAGCAGCAGTCGCTCGGCGTCGGCTAGATGGCTACCAAAGCGGCGGGCCTCAGGGTTGAGCCCGCCCTGCACGCACAGTTCGGTAGCCCCGCGTGCCTGAGCCTCACGGGCTTTGGACTGGAGCTGCTCGCGGCTGTGCCAGAAGGCGCCCGGGGCACCGGGGTCGCGGCGAAACGCGCAGAAGCTGCAATGCTTGACGCAATGGTTGCTGGTGTTGATGTTGCGGTTGACCACATAGGTCACCGTTTCACCCACCAGCTCGCGACGCAACCGATCGGCTGCCTGCTGAAGGGCCGTTGGTGCATGGTCATGGTGCCTGGATTGCAGCAGCTGGACCACCAGAGCAGCCTCAGGCAGGGAATTTGCCCCATGGTGGCCATCCAACTGAGACAGGAGCTGCTCAAGCGGTTGCAGCGTTTGGCCGCCAGCATCAGCAGCCAGTAGACCAGCTTCCCGCTCGCGCGCCATGTCTCCGGAGCGCTGCCAGGCCCAGGGAGCCAGGGATCCTGCAGCGCTCACGGGCGCGACTTGCGCTCCTGTTGATTGCGGCGGCGGCGATCACGCCACTCAACCGTGGAGAGGTAAATCACCCCGACACTGACGAACACCAGCAGCAAGGCAGCGGTGATCGACAAAAGCCGAGAAGGCTCGGCAAAAACCTCGTTCACCGGGAACGAAGGCTCAAAAATTGATGCTGCCGTCGCCGTTGCGGCCCCAGACGACCATGGCGATCGAAAACGAGAAGATCGCAGCCAGGGAAGCCCAACCCACGGTGATCAACATGCCCAACAGTGCAATGGCGTGGCAGGACTTTACCTAGGCTTGGGCACCAACAGAGAGGGATTGCAACGAGGCATGACCAGCGGGATCCGCGCGGCCAGCGCCACCCCGGTGCGCGAGCGCAGCAGCCAGCAGCAGCTCGAGCGCCGGCCCTACCCCAACTTCAAGGTGGTGGTGCTCGATGACGACGT
>CAYFMB010000141.1:0-5275 GCA_964344095.1 uncultured Klebsiella sp. | reverse complement strand
CCCTTCTGGGGGTCTCGGTACACATACGCGTTGTTCCTCTTGCCCCCCTGCAGGTCAATCCGATCCAGGACTCGTTCGTGCCTCGCCATTGAGGGGTTTTGGTGTCAAAGAGGTGTCAACACCACCGTGGGGACTGGGTTTTGACCCCCAAGTGTCAAAATGGTGTCAACACTCTAGACTGCCAAAACCCAGTCAGGGACTGGATTCTTCTCTGGCGTACCGATCAACGCCGATTACACAACGTAGATCTTATTTTGATCTGATCACGTTTTGGCTGGACTGGCTGTCGCTGCTGGCTGATTCTGGCCGCTGGCTGGATGCGCGCGTTCAGGCTGAAAGGAAGATTGTCTTCAGTCCAGATAGAAGTAAACGATTTGAATTCCCTTGCCTGTGTATGCGTGTCTGTAGCCGCCTTCGTAATAGGTGCCTCGGTAGGTGGCGGCGATGGCTTTCGGGGCGCCGGGTGGGGTGATGATTTTTGCGTGGCACGTTCTTGTCGTCGTTGCAATCGTTTTGCAAGACAATTCGTTTCTGATCACCGCATACGCGGTGTGGTCCGAAAAGATGATTCTTTCGGCGGTCTGTTTCTCGTTGCTTGCTGACTTGATCGGCGTGATGATGCAAGCTTCAGGCTTGCCGTTGCGCTGGCACTTGGGCGCGTACTGAGCTTTGCTGAACTCAGGATTTCCCCATTCCAGGGCCGCCAGGGCCAGCAGGGGGATGAATGCTCGTTGCATGCAGCCAGGGGCGATGAGTCCACGATGACGGCGCTCCGAAACGCTGCCAAGGGAGTCGTCGCTCTCTTGGCGTGGCTGTGGGACTCCATCCGTCGGGGCCTGCCGGGTTCACGTGTGGGTTGCGCTGGTTAGCGTGAGCGAGCGCTGGGATCCAATGGGCGGTGCTCCCGGACCCTCAGGTTGACCCCCACGGCGGCAATCGTGTCGCTGTGGCCGCTGCCATGGGGTTGCGTCACAACCAGGTGTTGGATGCGAGCGCATCACTGGCACCCGTCAGCCTCCGTGTGCGCCTCGCGGCGATGCGGCAGGGCATGGCCTTGGCGGGTTTGCGTGATTACCCCGACCGCAGCCAGGCCGCTTTGCGATCGGCGATTGCGCGCCTGCATGGCATCGACCCTGACTGGATTTTGCCGGGCAATGGCGCGGCCGAGCTGTTCACTTGGGCGGCGCGCGATGCCGCCGCTGCGGGACAGAGCGCGGTGCCGGCGCCGGGGTTCGGCGATTACAGCCGCGCTCTGCGCAACTGGCAGGGAGATGCCGTGCCCTGGGTGCTGCCTCTGGACCACTTTGCTGCCGCTGCCCAGCCATTGCCCGCGCCGCCGTCAGCGGCGGTGCTGTGGATCACCAATCCCCACAACCCGACTGGTCAGTTGTGGACCAGGGCCTCACTGCAGCCCCTGCTGGCTGCCCACCGGCTGGTGATCTGCGATGAAGCCTTTCTCCCTTTGGTGAGCGGCGGCGAGGAGCACAGCTTGATCCCCCTGCTGGCCGAGCATCCCAACCTGGTGGTGATCCGCAGCCTCACCAAGCTCTACGGACTGGCGGGTCTGCGCCTGGGTTATGCCCTTGCGGTGCCTGAGCGCCTGCGACGCTGGGGTGAGGGACGGGATCCCTGGCCCGTCAATGGCCTGGCCGTGGACCTTGGCCTGCAGCTGTTGCGCACCCCTGGTCGCTACCACCGCCATTGCGCTTGGGTTCAGCGCTGGTCGATGCGGGAGGGTGCTTGGCTGCGCCGAGGCCTCGCCGCTTTGGCAGGATCTGCAGGCGTTTTGGAGGCGCTGCCCAGCGCTGCCAATTTTTTTCTGTTGCGGGCTTCAGGCTCGTTGCTGCCGTTGCGTGAGGCATTGCTGCGCCGCCACGCCATCGTGCTGCGCGATTGCCGCTCCTTTGCAGGGCTCGATGCGCGCTGGTTGCGCATCGGTGTCCAAAGCCAGCGCGACAACCGCCGTCTGCTGAGGGCGATGACGCAGGAAATCAGCCTGATGTCGCCGTGATCGCCAGGATCACGACCAAGCAACAACCGATGCCAAAGCCGATGCCGCAGAGGCGAAGTTGACGCTGCAGACGCCGACACCGTGCGTCCAGGCTGGGGCGAGGTCGGCTCCGCACAATCCAGTGCAGCAGCTTGAGCTTGCTGCGAATTTCGGCGGGACTGGACATGGTCTCCAGTTCAAGGCTCCCCTGGGCCAGGGCGGCCAGCTTGAGGAGCGGCGGCACCCCACCAGGGCTGGGTTCAGGGGCGGACCACCACAGCCAACGCATCACCGGTCGGCCCAGCAGCGCGTACAGCTCCGGGTCGGCCTCCAACAGACGTCGGTGTAGACGCAGCATCAGCACGAGCCAGAGCAGGGCCAGGCCCCAGGTGGCTGCAACCACGGTGATGAGCGCCGTCATGGTTCGCGGGTGATGAGGGATTGCAGCAGCCTGGCGAGCTGTTGGTCGGCGTCGCGCACTGCTAGTTGCTGCATGCCCGCGGCCATGGCGATTAAGGGATCGATGGCCTCGTCGGCCCCCCGCAGCCGCGGGCCCAGCAGCCGCCAGAGCGCCAGCTCCAGGGCCGGCTCAGCCGGGCCGTGCTGCCACACGATCTGGGCTGCGCCCAGGGCGGCCGCCGCTGCAGCATTGGCATCTTGATGCTGGTCGGCGGCGGCGGGGTAAGGCACCAAGATGGCCGGTGTGCCGCAGGCGGCCAGTTCGCTCAGGGCACCTGCGCCGCTGCGGCTGATCGCCAGATCGGCGTGTTGGAGCAGGCCTGCCATGTCGACAGCGTCCGCAAAGGGGCGCTCGACCACGGCTGCGCCCCACGGCCTGGACCCTGCTGGACTGGCATCGGGGTCGTTGTGGCCGCTGAGCAACACCACACGGCAGCCGTTGCTGACCAGGCGGCTCAGCAGGGGGCGCACCATGCGGTTGAGGCCAACCGCTCCCTGGCTGCCGCCCATGACCAGCAGCAAAGGTCCTGCTCCCTGGGGAGCCCAGGCTGGCAAGGCTGCTGGCTCGAGCACGGCTCGGCGCACAGGGGTGCCGGTGACCAGAGTCCGGCAACCGCTCAGGCGTGGCTGGGCTTCGCTGAGCCCCAGGGCCAGACGCGTGCAGGCCCGTCCCAGCAGCCGTGTCACACGACCGGGAATGGCGTTGCTCTCATGCAGCACCACAGGAATTCCGCACCAGCGAGCGGCCACGATCGCCGGCGCGGCGATGTAACCGCCGGTGCTGAACACCACGGCGATGCCTTCCCGCCGGATCAGCCGACGCACCACGATCACGGCGCGCAGCAGCCGCAACAGGTTCCAGAGCTTGCGCCAGCCGCGGCCTTGCAGGCCACCGGCCTGGACCGTGTGTAAGGGGTAGTGGCTGGGTACCAGCTCGCGCTCGAGGCGATCTGGCACACCGAGCCATTGGATCTGCCACGTGGTGGGCAGGGCGTCGGCCACGGCCAAGGCCGGGAACAGATGGCCGCCGGTGCCACTGGCAGCGATCAGAAGCCTTGGCATGGACAGACCCGTTCGACGCGCCGGGTGGACGCGCCTAACCTAAGGGTCCTCTCAAGCTCTGGCCCGCGCCGATGCCTCGATCTCTGCGTCGTTTGCGTCGGTCGCTGGGGGCGCTGCTCACTTGCAGCGGCCTGGCTCTGGGTGTGCTGTCGCTGCCGAATGCAGCCCAGGCTCAACAGGCGTCGATCCCGTCACCAGCCCTGCTGGCTGATCTGCAGAAGGCCCTGGGCAGCGGCGGCGCCAGCCTCAGCGAGCTGCTGCGCGATGGTCCAGGTCTGCAACCGGCGCTGGTCGAGTTGCGTCGACGCACCTTGCTGACGCAGTTTCCTGATGCCAGCTGGACTCTGACGCCGGGGCCTCGGCTGCGCGATGGCCGCAGCACGGTGGAACTGCGCTTGCAGGGAACCCACAGGCAGAACGGCAGCACCTTTCGCCTTGATGCCAGCCAGCAGCTCGCCCTGACCAGCAGCGATGGGCACATCACCGGTCAGTCGGTGCTACGCGAGCAATCGATCCTGCGCAGCGGTGACACCGACCTCGGGGTGACGCTGCAGATCCCCGATGTGGTGTTGACCGGGCAGCGCTACGACGTCGATGTGGTGTTCGATGAACCGCTCAATGGCGCGGTGATTGCCGGCGGTTTGCTGGCCATCAGCCCCAGCCAGACCCGGGCGATGGAGGCCCCGCGGCTCGAACTCGGAGCACTGGGTGGCGGTGGCCTGTTCAAGACCGTGCAGGCGCCTTACAGCCCTGGAGAGCAGACCTGGGCGGTGCTGCTGGTGCATCCCAAGGGCATCGTCACCGCGACCAAACGGGTTCGGGTGGTGGCTGATCGCGCCCAGCTCACGCCCTGAACCATTCGGCCAGCACGGATACGTCGCACTCGCCGTGGCCTGCGTCGATCAGCCCATCCTCCATGGCGGCCACCTGGCTGCTGATCGGCAGCTCCAGGTTGACCCCAGCAGCAGCCTGCTGGGCAATGGCCAGGTCCTTGCGGTGCAGGGCCAGCTTGAAGCCCAGGGGGTAGTGGCCCGCCACCATGCCATCGGCCCGATGACTCAGGGCCCAGGAGCCTGCTGCGCCGGGTCGCAGCGCCGCCAGCAGCTCGGTCATCGGCAGGCCGAGGCGTTGGGCCAGGGCGATCGCTTCGGCGGTCGCGGCATAGCTGCCCGCCACCAGCACCTGGTTGACCGCCTTGGCCTGCTGGCCGGCGCCCACGGCTCCCAGGTGGCTGATGCGCTCGCCCACGACCGCCAGCAGTGGGTGAGCCCGCTCCAGATCGGCAGCGTCGGCCCCCACCAGCACCGAGAGGGTGCCGGCGCGCGCGCCCTCGGTGCCGCCGGTCACGGGTGCATCGATGTAGCGCACGTTGTGCTCACCCAGCTGCTGCGCCAGCACCTGGCTGGTGGCTGGGCTGATCGTTGAGAAATCGATCACCAGGGAGCCGGGACGCAGGCCGGAGCTGGCTGCCATCAGAACCTCCTGGACAGCCGCGTCATCGCTCAGGCACAGGCAGAGCTGATCGGCCGCGGCAGCTGCCTGGGCAGCGGTCGCGGCCCACTGGGCCCCGGCGCGCAGCAGGGGCTCGGCCGCCGCGGGGGTGCGGTTGTGCACGTGCAAGCGGTAGCCCGCCTTGAGCAGGTTGGCGGCCATGGGTGCCCCCAGGGCTCCAAGGCCAATGAAGGCAACGCCGCTGGGGTTCGGGCAGGCTTGAGACATGGCAGAGCAGGCGCGTTCTTGCGTCGGGATCGTCGCTGACGACCT
>CAYFMB010000140.1:0-5304 GCA_964344095.1 uncultured Klebsiella sp. | reverse complement strand
CTCTCGCCGTTGCACCGTTGGCGCCTGCCCCAGGGGCTGGACCTGCAGGTCCAGCAGGTCGCGGTGCAACAGCGGCCCGACTTTCAGCTGGCCACAGCCACCCGCGCCTGGACGGCCGGCCGCACGGGCCTGGCGCTGGGTGCACACCGCCGCATTGAGCCCCAGCCCAGCGGCGCCCTGGTCAGCGGCCGCCTGGCACGGCAGGGCACTGTTGTGATGCTGCGGCAGACCTGTCTGCGCGGGGCCGGATCAGGGGTCACCGCGGCCCAGTTGGGAGCCCTGGCTGACCAGGGCAGCGATCGCTGGGCCCTCGCTGCCGCCCGCGTGCTGGGTCTGCAACCCAATCGCTCCTGGCACTGCCTCATGGTCAGCCTGAGCCATCGGCCGGCCGATGTTCAGGCGTCAGCGGCGGCCGCAACGCTCTGGCCGCGGCTGCTCAAGGCCCTGGCGCCGTTGGCATCGTGATGGTGCAGCACGCCATAGGTTGCTTCGTCATCGCTCAGATGGGTGGGTGCCAGACGCTGGTTGGCCAGCAGCCCCAGCACTCGGGCGCCGCTGCGTTGCAGCTTGCGGCAGGCCTGCTGGGCGCGGCGGTGGGCCACCTCCGACAGCCCCACCAGAAACAGCACCCCGTCCAGGCCGGGACCCACCAGAGCGGTGTCGCTCAGTAGTTCTGAGGCGGGAGTGTCGAACAGCACCAGGTCGTACTGATCCAGGGCATGCAGCGTGTCGAGGCGCTGGCGAAACAGGGGCGAGTGCAGGCGCCTGGCCGGATCGGCCACGCTGCGGCCCGCCGGCAGCAGGTCCAGATGGGGCCCCACCGGCTGGATCAGCTCGACGAGCGGCAACGCGGCGTTCTCCAACGCATCGGCCAGGCCGATTGGGCTGTCCGATGCGCTGGTGCACAGCCCCAGCAGGCGGTGCTGACAGCTCAGGCGCAGATCGCCATCCACCACCAGCACCTGCAGGCCCAGGTCGGCCATGGTCTGGGCCAGGGCTGCCACCACGGTCGAACGGCCCTCGCCGGCCCGTGTCGAGGTGATCGCCAGCAGCCGGGCGCCGCTGCTGCGCTGCAGATCGCGCAGGGTCGTGAACAGCTGACGCAGGGACTCGCGCAGGGCCAGCGCTTCGTTGGCGGGTAAGGCGTTGATGGCGGCGACAAGCGGTTGCGTGGTGCTTGCTGGCAGGTGGGGAATCACGCCCAGCAGTGGGAACCCCAGGGCGGCCTCCAGTTGGCTTGGGATGTGCAGCAGGGGATCGGTGCGCTCCCGCAGCAGGGCCGCCCCCACCGCCGCCGCTCCACCCAGCAGCAGGGCCTGCAGCAGATCCTTGCCCAGGTCTGGTGCCACGGGTCTGGGTTTGAACCGGGGCGGAGCGATCACGGTCCAGGGGCTCGTGGAGCGGGCTAGCTCCAGGCGATAGGTCTCCCGCGCGCGGATGTACGAGGCGTAGCTGTCGCGGGCCACGCTCAGGCGCTGCTGCAGGGTCTCGTAGTCCTTGACCCGTGCGGGGCTGGCCTTGAAGCGCTGGTTCAGCAGCAGGATCTGACGGTTGAGCTCGTTCTGTTGGTCGTTGTTGACCAGCAGGGCTGCCGCGAGGGAATCCAGCGACTGCCGCTGCACCACGGGCCTGAGCTGGGCGCGGCGGGCCATCAACGAGCGCACCAAGGGTGTGGTGTCTCGGTACGTCGCCCGCGCCGTGGCCAGTTCCTTCTCGATCTGCTGCAGTTCGGCCAGGGGGGTGTTGGCCGGCGCGTTGGGTGTTGCGGTGTCGTCGGGGCTGCGGCGCGGCGGTGTGGCCAGGCTCGCCGGTCCCAGTTGTTGATCGGCAGGGGGTGCGCTGCTGCTCTGGGGCAACAACCGACCGGCGCGGATGGCCCGCACCTGGCTCTCGAGCTGGGCCTGGCGCAGCTGCAGGTTGCGCAGGTCACCGGCGAGGGCGTCGCGGGTTTGTTGCAGTGTCTGGCTCTGGCTGAGGGGATCGAGAAAACCGTTGCGCACGCGAAAGGTCTTGAGCTGATCCTGCAGGGCGTCCACGCGCGCTTGCAGGTCTGGGGCCTGCTGATCGAGGAAGCGCATCCCGGCTTCCAGCGCCTGTTGCCGCTGCTCCTGGGAAAACTCCACATAACGCCGGGCCAGGGCTTCGAGCACCTGCTCGCCTTTGACCGGGTCGGGCCAGCGCAGGCTCACCTCCAGCACCTGGTTGACGTCCTCTTCCGGCAGGGTGATCCGCAGACGGTCGATCAGGTCGTCGAGTGGCACGGCGCTGTTGTTGGCCACAGCTGAGAGCACCAGTGGGCTGCCCAGCAGGCGCACCATGTTGGCCAGATTGGTGCCCGAGGAGCTGCGGGCGATCGCCTCCACCACGCCGCTGGTGCCTGGGCTGGTGTTGCCACCGCGCCCCGGCTCCAGCGGATTGGCGATCTGCATTTCAAACCGGCCTTCGTAGACCGGATTGAACAACCGTTGCCCCACGCTCCAGAGACTGAGGCTGCCGGTGACCGCAGCGGCGGTGATCCAGGCGATCTGGCGGCGGCGACGCAGGGTCTGCAGCAGCGTGCCCAGGCCGCTGCCAGCGCTTCCTCCCGCTTGGTGCTCCGGGCTTCTGGTGTCGCTGTGGCTCTGCATGTGCTGCAGCCAGGCCTCGGGCTCAGATCTCACAGACCGCACGCAGATGTGGCGTTGAAGGTATCGCAGATGGCCTTCATTGGCAGCTGCAAAACCATGGTTGTATGGCCTTGAATGCTGCCCTTTCTTGATGGCTCAACACGCTCAGAATAGGTTGCTGATTAACAGCAATGTCGACCTGATTTGGGGTAGGGCTGATGCATGATGCCGCCCATTGTTCGCTGATCTGCAGCGATGTGCAGCCTGGCGGCGGCCCTCCGGCGGCTAGCGCGTCGGCCCGATTGCGGCCGCGGCGATCGCGTCGCCGTGTCCGCATCCTGCCCGCGATTGCGGTGGTTGTGCTGCAGCTCTCGACCGCTCAGCCGCTGCTGGCGGCGGGGCGGCGCCCCTCTGCAGCGCAGGCCGCTGTGCCGTGGTCCGCCGATCGCTATCGGCTTGGTCCTGGAGACGGTTTGCAGCTGCGCTTTCTCGACCCAGGGGCGACCGAGCTGGGCGGCGCGCTGACGCTCCTGGGCGATGGCACGGCCACCATGGCGTTGCTGGGATCGGTGGACCTGGCTGGACTGACGCTCAACCAGGCTCAGCAACTGCTGCAGCGTCTGTACGCCCGTTACCTGCGGCGTCCCGAGCTGATCCTGGCCGTTGTGACGCCACGGCCGTTGCGGGTCACGGTCAGCGGCGAGGTCGAGCGTCCCGGGGTCTATGAGCTGCCGCCCACCACCGCCACCACGGTCATGGCGATCCAGGCTGCCGGGGGTGCCACCCTGCAGGCTGATCTGCAGTCGGTGCTGCTGCAGCGTCCCTCGGGCCAGGCAGCACAGACCACCCTCGATCTGGCGGCGCTGTTACGCCAGGGCGACCAGCGTCAAAACCCTCAGCTCCTGGACGGTGACACGCTGCAAGTGGGCCGTCTGGCCGCTGGCGCTGTCACCGATCCCCAGGTTCTGGAGCTCGCGGTCACCAACCTGCGGCCCCAGACCATTCGAGTCAATGTGATCGGCGAGGTGCGGGCACCCGGTCGGCTCGAGTTGCCGGCTGGCACGGCCATGGTTGAGGCCGTGCTGGCGGCCGGAGGTGCGGTCCCCTGGCGCGGCCGAACCAGCCAGGCCGAACTGGTGCGGGTCAACCGCGATGGCACCACGCGTCGCGAGGTGATCGCTCTGCACGCCGACAACAAGCTCACGGCAGCCTTCAATCCGCCGCTGCAGAACAACGACACCGTGATCGTGCGCCGCACCCTCTATGCCAAGTCTCTCGATGTGCTCAACCAGGTGCTGGTCCCCCTCGGGGTGGCGGGCAACTTTTTCTGGCTGTATCGCGCCTTTTGGCCTTAAGGGGCATCAGCGGCGGCGCCTCGGGCCGTCGCTGGCCCATGCCCTGCTGCTGGCTGTGCTGCTGCCCTCGCCCGCCCTGGCCCTGGATCAGGGTTTTCTGCGCCTGTTCACCCCAGCAGAGCAGCTCGGCGGTGAACTCACCCTGCAGGATCTGCAGGCGCCGCCGTTGGTGCCCCTGGCCCTGGCTGAGCAGGGGCGTGAGCGCAACAGCAACGACCCGTTTGTCTCCTTGCCCAGTCGGTGGCGCCGGCCCTGGCAACGTTTGCAGGCAGCGACGCCCGGCAGGCGTTGGCGCCGAGTGCGGCGTCTGGTGGCCAGCTGGCCCGCTCTGCCCGCTGCCGTTCTGGTGCCTTTGGTTGTGCACAGCGATGGCAACGTCGATGTCTTTCTCGAAGGACCAGGGCCTGCGGCTGTCTCGGCTGCCCTGGAGTCGCTGATCGCACGTCTCGGGACACCCCCGCCTGGCAGCGTGCAGCCGCTGTTGTTGGAGCTTCAGCCGCGGCCGGCGCCGTCGTTGCAGTAGCGGGCCAGTTCGGCTGCCATCGCCTGGGACGGCCGACTCTTGCGGCGCCACTGAGGTCGGCGCAAGCGCAGCCATCCCAACGGCAGCCGGCGTGGATTGAGCTGCACAAACAACCAGGCCAACAGAGCTGACAGCAATCCCAGGCGCAGGCTGTTGCGCAGCAGCAGGGTCTGCTGGCGCTGCCCGTTGAGCTGCAGGGTCAGCACACTGCGTCCACGCAACTGTTTGAGCAGGGCGATCAGCTGTCGCTGCTGGGTGCCCAGATCCGGACCCAGTTGCTGCAGCGTTGGCAGCCCTGCGGGCAGGCGCTCAAGCAACGACTGCAGCTCAGCGCTCGAGCTCGTGCGGTTGATCGCAGCGGTCAGCGTTGCCAGCTGGCCATCGCTCTGCCGCACGATTGCCGTACTGCTGCGCTGACCGCTCTGCACGAGCTGCCAGCTGGCCGCCCCTTGCAAGGGGATCAGCAGGGCAAACCCCAGGGCCAGGGGTAGCGCCGCGCGGCGCGTCCAGCGCAGAATGCGATCCAGTGCTTTGGACTGCTCCAGCCAGCGCTGTCCCAACACCGCCAGGCTCAGGGCCATCAGCACCAGGGGGACCTGGGTGATCAGGGCGTCGCAGAAGCGCAATTGCCATTGGGGCGAGCCCACTTGCAGCGGAATGATGCTGTTCATCACGCCGATGCCGAACAGCACAAGCAGCAGGATGACGCTGCTGGGCAGCAGCCGTTGCAGCAACGTGTCTGCAGGGGGCTGCTGGGTTGAAGCCGTGGGCATGGGGGCGGGGGGGAATCCCCAGAACCCTATGGATGGTGCACGGCTGC
>CAYFMB010000139.1:3587-5359 GCA_964344095.1 uncultured Klebsiella sp. | reverse complement strand
TCGGGGAACTGGGCCAGCAGGCTGGCGTCCACCAGCTTGAGGAACCAGGCGCGATCGACCTGCATGGCCCGAAGCCGGTTCAGCAGCTGCTGGCGCTGGTCCACCTCGGCGGCGGGCAGGCTGCTGGGCAGCTGTAGGGCCGCGTCGGGCGTGGAGGGCATCATGCGGCCGCGGCTCAGCCACCACCAGCCCAGGGCGGTGCCCACCACGGCTGACAGGACCAGGGCGATCACCACTGGCCAGACACCGCCTTCAACCGCTTCTTCGCGTTCTTCGGCGCGGCTGCGGTTGGGCCGAGCCTGGGGCGCAGGCATGGCCAGCGGCGGTAGCTCGGGCGGCGCGGCGCGCTGGGGCTCTGGTTCGGCTATGGGTTCAGGCCGCGGCTCAGGTTCGGGGGCACGGCTTGGCGGCACCAGCACCACGGTGCGATCGGCGCGCGGCACCGGACCGGTGCTCTCGGGCATGGCCAGGGCCTGGAAGCTCTTGAGCGCCTCGGCGGCCGAGCCAAAGCGCGCACTGGGATCGTGGCTCAAGAGGCGAGCCAGCAGTCCCTGCAGCTCAGGCTCGCTGGCCAGGGCCAGCGGCCAGCGCCAGCCCAGCGTCACCGGATCCAGCAACCCGGCAGGCTCGAGACCGCTGATCAGCACCAGCGCCAGCACCCCCAGGGCGTGCAGGTCCATCCAGGGTTGGGGCAGGCCGCTGCGGGCCAGCTCGGGTGGGGCATAGCCCGCCGTTGCCGCTGGCGAGCCGCAGACCAAACCAAAGTCGAGCAACACCGGCAGGCCGTCGCTGTCGCGACGCAGCAGGTTGGCCGGGCTCAGGTCGCCATGCACCAGCTCCTGGCTGTGCAACACAGCCAGCACCGGCAGCAGCTGCCGTAGCAGCAGCAGCACCTCGCCGGCGCCGAAGACCAGCTGGCGCTCGAGCCGGGCCTGGCGCAGTTCCTGGTAGGTGCGGCCTAGCTGCCACTCGCGCACCAGCCAGAGGCTGTCGCCAGCCGCGATGGCGGCGCCCAGGCGGGGCACCTGGGGATGCAGCACCCCCTGCAGGCGCGCCCACAACTGCCTGGCCTTGGTCTGGTCGTGGCTGGGCCCGAGCTGCCGCAAAGCCACCGTCACCTCTCCGGCCAACAGGTCGCTGGCGCGCCAGAGACTGCCCTGCTCGCCATTGCTGAGCTGCTGTTCGAGCCGATAGCGCTCAGCGATCAAGCTGCCGGGGCTGGGCGTGGCATCACTCACAAACCGGCTCCCACGAGGTCGCCCTGTCGCGGTTGCTCCAGCCCCTTGGACGTGAGCCAGTCGGCGTCGTACAGGCGTGAGCGGTAGCGGTCGCCGCTGTCGCACAGCACGGTCACGATCGTGTGGCCCGGGCCCAACCGTCGTGCCGTCTCCACCGCTGCGGCCACATTGATGCCCACCGAACCGCCCAAGAAGAGACCCTCCTGCCAGAGCAACTGATAAATGGTCTCGAGCGCCTGCTGATCGTCAATGCGCACGGCATCGTCGATGGGGGAGCCCTCCAGGTTGGCGGTGACGCGACTGTTGCCGATGCCCTCGGTGATCGAGCTGCCTTCGCTGCTCAGTTCGCCGCCGGTGGCCCAGCTGTACAGGGCACTGCCATGGGGGTCGGCCAGCACGCAGCGAATCTGCGGGTTCTGTTGCTTGAGGTAGAGCGCGACACCGGCATAGGTGCCGCCGGTGCCGGTGGCGGCCACCCAGGCATCGACCCTGCCGCCGGTCTGAGCCCAGATCTCTGGGCCGGTGCTGTTGAAG
>CAYFMB010000139.1:0-3577 GCA_964344095.1 uncultured Klebsiella sp. | reverse complement strand
GCCTTGTAACCGCGGGCATTGCAGAGGTGGGTGAGGCCGATGCCGGTGTTGCCGGCCGTGCCCTCGACCACCGTGCCGCCGGGTTTGAGCAGGCCCTGGGCTTCGGCCTCGAGCAGGATGCCGAGAGCGGCCCGATCCTTGACCGAACCGCCGGGGTTCATGAATTCGGCTTTGCCGAGAATGGTGCAACCGGTGCGCTCACTAAGGGCGTTGAGACGGATCAACGGGGTGTTGCCCACGGCCCCCACAAATCCCTGGGTGATCCCTGTTGTCTCGGCGCCCATGGCCACGCGCATGCCTGGGCGGATCGTAGGCACCCTGTGCCATCCCCTTAACGTCGAAGGCCCATCACCGATCCCATGACGCTCGCCCAACGGCTGAGCCAGGTGCGGCAGCACAGCCTGGATCTGGTGGCACCGCTGGAAGCCGAGGACCTGTGTTTGCAGGGCATGGCCGACGCCAGCCCGCCCAAATGGCACCTCGGCCATACCACCTGGTTCTTTGAAACCTTCGTGCTTGGCCCTGCCTGCGAGGCCGGTCAGCTTCGTGATTACGCCGCCGCCCCCCAGGCCTGGGGATACCTGTTCAACAGCTATTACGACGCCGTTGGCGCCCGTCATCCGCGGCCCGAGCGCGGTCTGCTCACCCGGCCCCCCATGGCTGCTGTGCTCGCCTGGCGGCAGCAGGTCGATGCCGCGCTGCAGGCGCTGTTGGGGAGCCCGGGCGTGACGGCAGAGCAGTTGGCGTTGATCGAGCTGGGTGTGCAGCACGAACAGCAGCACCAGGAACTGCTCTTGATGGACCTGCTTGACGGCTTCAGCCGCAATCCGCTCGAGCCCGCCTATGGCGAGGCGCCTGAGCAGCGCTTTGCCCTCGCCTGGTCCAGTGCTGAGAACCCTGCTGAGCCGCTCGATGGCCACGAGCAGACTGGCTGGCTGCGCCATGCGGGCGGCCTGATTGAGATCGGTCATGGGGGCGGCGACCCGGGGTTTCATTTCGACAACGAGGCGCCGAGGCACCGCCAGTGGCTGGAGCCGTTTGCGATCGCGCGGCAGTTGGTCAGCAACGCTGCGTTCGCGGCGTTCATTGCTGACGGCGGCTACCAGCGGCCCGAGCTGTGGATGAGCGAGGGCTGGGCCATGGCGGCCCAACGCGGCTGGCAGATGCCCCGCTACTGGCGCGGCAGCGACGAATTCACCCTGGCCGGCCGCCGGCCCCGCGATCCCCTGGCGCCGGTGCGGCATCTGAGCTGGTTTGAGGCCGATGCCTATGCCCGCTGGGCCGGGGCGCGGCTGCCCAGCGAAGCCGAATGGGAGTTGTTGGCGCCACAGCTGCAGCAGGCGTTCGGCGTGCTGTGGCAATGGACCGCGAGCCCCTACCGTCCCTATCCGGGCTTCAGCCCCGCAGCGGGGGCGGTGGGCGAATACAACGGCAAGTTCATGAGTTCCCAGATGGTGTTGCGCGGCAGCTGTCACCTGACCCCTGTCGGACACGCCCGCGCCACCTACCGCAATTTCTTTGGGCCGGCGTGCCGCTGGATGGCCAGCGGTCTGCGCCTGGCCAAGGATGGCCAGTCATGACTGCGCTCTTGACGACGCCGCTGCTGGATCTGCATCCGGCCCAGGCCGACATGGTGGCCCTGGTGCAGGCGGGCATGCGGCGCCGGCCGCGGCAGTTGCCCGCCTGGCTGCTGTACGACGCCGAGGGCTCGCGGCTGTTTGATCTGATCTGCCAGCAGCCCGAGTACAGCCTCACCCGCACCGAGATCGCCTTGCTGCACAGTCAAGCGGCGGCCATTGCTACCGCCGCGGTGCCGGCGGGGCAGGCACCCACGGTGGTCGAATTTGGTGCCGGTAGCGCCCGCAAGGTGGGTCCGCTGCTCGCTGCGCTGCCGGGAAGCGCTTACGCGGCTCTCGACATCAGCAGTGAGCATCTGGCGGCTGCCTGCGCTCGCCTGCAGCAGCAGCACCCCCAGGTACCCGTGCTGGGTGTGTGCTGCGACTACAGCGTTCTCGAACACCTTCCCGAGCATCCGTTGTTGCAACGGCAGCCGCGCCTGGGCTTCTACCCCGGCAGCTCTCTGGGAAATTTCACCCCTGCGGAGGCCCACGTTCTGCTGGCCCAGATGGCCCATCTGCTCGGCCCAGGGGCTCGGCTGCTGATCGGGATTGACCAGCCCAAGGCGGTCGAGCGTCTCGAGTCGGCCTACAACGACGCTGCCGGGGTTTCGGCCGCGTTCGCCCGCAATCTGCTGGTGCGGCTCAATCAGGATCTCCGCGGTGACTTTGATCCTCAGGCCTTTGCCTATGAGGCCAGCTGGCAGGCCGACCACAGTCGCATCGCCATGGCCCTGGTCAGCAGGAGCGACCAGCAGGTCAACCTGGCCGGCAGTCGCTGGCGTTTTGCTGCCGGTGAGCGGCTCATCACCGAATACAGCGTCAAATACAGCCCCAAGGCTTTTGCCCAGCTGGCCGCTGCCGCCGGCTGGCAATTGGAACGCAGCTGGACGGATCCCGCGGGTGATCTCAGCCTGCATCTGCTGCGCCAGGCAGACTCAACGCAACCCACCACTGCGCCCTAGCCATGAGCCGCGAGCAGCAGCGCGCCGCGATGCGGCAAACCCGCGAAGACCTGATCGCCGAGCTCGAGGAGCTCTACCGCCGCGCCTTTGATCGCATCAGCGACCAAGACCTGGGCGAAGGCGCCATCGCTCGCCTCACCCAGCTGCTGCTGCGTTCACGAGAGGCGGCCATCACGCCGCTGACTGAGGAGATCGAGGCGCCGCTGATCACCCGGGCACCGGAGCAGGCCTGAACAGGCCCGCGTGCACCATGGCGACCTGGTTTGACGATCTCGAGGCCCGGCTCAACCAGCAGCTGGAGGCCTTTTTGCAGGCCAACCCGGCCCAGCAGGCGCGGCTGCGCGAGCAGGAGGCCCGCGACCGTCAGGAGCAGCTGGGCCGTCAGCGCCTGCAGTTGCAGCAGCAGGCCCAGCAGCAGCGCCAGGCGCTGCTGGAGTTGGCCGGCGAGATCCGCCAGTGGCAGGGCCGCACCACCAAGGCGCACCAGGCCGGCGCCGGCGAGCTGGCCGCCAGGGCTGAGGCCCATTTGGCCACGCTCATGCTCCAAGGCCGCCAGCGCTGGCAGCAGTTGGCCGAACTGGGGGCCCGTTTTGCCCAGGTCGAAGCTGAGCTGCAGCAGCTGCAGGCCAGGGCTCAGGCTGCGGCCAACCAGGCTTCATCCGGATCGCTTGAGGACGCCTGGGCCGCGTTTGAAGCCGAGCAGGAGCTGCAGAAGCTCAAGCGTCAGCAGCGCTGAGCATGGGCTTTCTGCTCTCGAAGTTGCTGCCCCTGGGGCTGTATCCCCTGGGGCTGGCCCTGCTGTTGCAACTGACGGCCCAGTTGACCCGGCGCCGCCGCTGCAGCCCCTGGTTGGCGGGTGGCGCGATCGCCTTGCTGTGGATCCCCGCCACACCCTGGCTCAGCCGTCAGTTGACCTGGGGGCTGGAGCAGCGCAGTGCTGCCCTGACCCCAAAGCTGATCCCCAGGGCTGACGCGATCGTGGTGCTGGGCGGCGGC
>CAYFMB010000138.1:0-5468 GCA_964344095.1 uncultured Klebsiella sp. | reverse complement strand
TCCTGCCGGTGATCTTTCTGTTCTTTTTAGCGATGGGGGTCGTCGAAGACAGCGGCTATCTCTCGCGGGCGGCCTATCTGATGGATGCCTTCATGGAGAGGCTGGGGCTTGACGGCCGCAGCTTCGTGCTGTCGCTGATGGGCTTCGGCTGCAACGTACCGGCGATCCTCGGCACCCGGGTCATGCGTGATCAGGGGCTACGCCTGCTGTCGATGCTGATCATTCCGTTTTCGTTGTGCTCGGCCCGGCTCAACGTGTTTCTGTTCATGGCGGCCGCCTTCTTTGCCCCACGTCAGGGGGCGTTGGTGATCTTCGGCCTGTATCTGATGAGCTTTGTGGCGGCCGTGCTCACGGCGCTGCTGTTCCGCGGTCGCTTCCCCAGTCAGGAGCCGCTGGTGCTGGAGCTGCCCCCTTACCGCCTGCCCACCCTCACCCAGATGCTCACCCGGGCCTGGGCCGAGGTGCGCCATTTCTGGTTCTGGGCCCGTCGTTTCATCATCTTTGGGGTGGTGGCAGTGTGGTTGCTCAACAACCTGCCCCTGGGGGTGGAGCCGGCGTCGGCCCAGTCGCTCTCCGGGCGTCTGGGTACCTTGCTGGGGCCTTTGCTCGATCCGATCGGCATCAACCCCAAGCTCACGGTTGCCCTGGTGTTTGGCTTCATCGCCAAGGAGATCGTGCTGGGGGGGCTGGCAGTGATCTACGGCCAGGCCGATCCGGGTGCCCTGAGCCGGGCGATCGCGGCCGATGTCAACTGGCTCCAGGCCCTCAGCTTCATGGTGTTCACCCTGCTCTACACCCCCTGCTTGTCGACGGTGGCCGTGATCCGCAGCGAGTCCAAGAAACTCGGATTTACGGCCTTCAGCGTCGGTTGGTCCTTGGCCCTGGCCTGGATCAGCAGCTTTGTGCTCTATCAAGGATTGAGCTGGTTGGGTCGCGGCGGATCAATCGGCTGAAGCAGGTGGCCCGACTTACTGGGGCAGGCTGAGCCGCCCTTCGCTGGCATCAAATTCAAACAGCTCGGCGTAGCGACCCCAGTCGACGGCGGTGGCGAGTTGGCGTTCGGCTTCTTCGGTGGGGAAGTAGTCGTCCCAGATGTCGAGGAAGAAGTCGCTGCGCATGCTGCCGTTGGCTTTTTCTTGCAGGGTGAGCACGATGCTGCTCATCACCGGGATGCGCACCAAGGCCTGCTGGCGGAACAGGTCTTTGCTGCGCAAAATGGTCGTTGTGGCGAAATCGCGACCCACCGGGGTGAGGCGCACATCGCCATCGGCAACGGCGGCAAAGCCCAGCAGCACGGCGGCATCGAGCAGCGGCAACAGATCGTCGACCTCCAGTTGCAGGCGCTCAGCCAGTTTGGGAATGTCGCTGAGCTCCTCGCTGCTTTCGGCGATCAGCTCCAGCAGGCCGCTGATGCCCCCCACCCGCACATGGGGCAGCGGCCTCGAGAAGGGCGACACGGTGGCCGCCATTGCCGGGGTTGGCGCACTCGTGGGCTCTGTATCGAGTTCCCCGTTCACGGCGATCTCAGGATTGGTCATGACGCTGTAGACGTAATCGACCAGTGCCTTGAAGCGGGGGTGGCTGCGTTGGTGGGGCCTGGGCAGGTTGACGCGCACTTCGCCGCGAATGCGCCCCGGGTTGGCCCCCAAAATCACAATGCGATCCGCCAGAAACACCGCTTCTTCGATGTTGTGGGTGACGATCAAAATGCTGCGCGAAGGGAACGATCCGGCGTTCCAGAGATCGTCAATTTCACCCCGCAAGTTTTCAGCCGTCAGCACATCGAGGGCGCTGAAGGGTTCATCCATGAACAGCACTTCGGGCTCCAGCACGAAGGCCCGCGCAAAGCCCACCCGCTGCTTCATGCCCCCGGAGAGCTCCTTGGGGTACGCGTTTTCAAAGCCATCGAGGCCGACGATGTCGATCGCCTTGAGGGCGCGCTCACGCCGCGCCGCACGGGCGACGTGGCGCGCCTCGAGCCCGAGCTCAACGTTCTGCTGCACGGTGAGCCAGGGCAGCAGGGCGAAGCTCTGAAACACCATGGCCAGGTTGCGGTTGGCGCCCCGCAGCCGTTGACCATGGCTGAGCACCTCCCCCTCGCTGGGTCGAATCAGGCCCGACATGATGCGCAGCAGGGTGCTCTTGCCGCTGCCGCTGCGGCCGAGAAGCGCCACCACCTCACCACGCTGAACCGTGAGGTTGATGTCGCTCAGCACCGTGAATTCCCCCTTGCCGTCAGGCAAGGGAAAGCGCTTGGAGACCTGCTGAACCTGGATCAGAGTCATGGCAAGCCGTCTCAGAGGTGGTAGCGCCGTTCGGCCAGCTCATAGAGCCGCCGCCACACCAGTTGGTTGATCCCAACCACAAACAAACTCATCAGACCGATGCCCAGGGCAATACGTGGCCAATCGCCTGCCTGGGTGGCGTCGGCGATGTAGGCCCCTAGCCCATCGGCCTGCAGGGTGGTGTCACCCCAGTGCACCACCTCGGCCAAGATGCTGGCGTTCCAGGCGCCGCCGCTGGCAGTGACCCCGCCGGTCACCCAGGCCGAAAAGATGCCCGGCATGATCAGCCGGCGCCAGCGTTGCCAGCCTGAAAGCCCCACGTCGTTGGCCATTTCGCGCAGATCGGCGGGGATCATCTGGGCGCCGGCGATGGCGTTGAACAGGATGTACCACTGGGCACCCAGGGCCATCAGCAGGATGGCGCCCCAGCCGATCGCCACATGGGCGTGCAAAAAAAACAGCGTGGCCAGCGGAAACACAAAGTTGGCCGGAAAGGAGGCCAGAAACTGCACCAGCGGCTGCAGCAGCCTGGCCAGCCGCGGTTGAAATCCGATCGTTACCCCGATCGGGGTCCAGATCAGACTGGCCACCACCAGCAAGATCGTCACCCTGGCCAGGGTGTGCAGGCCCATGACCAGCGCCTGCAGCACCTCAGCAGGACCCACGGTCACCAGGATGAAGTGGGCTAGAGCGCTGAGCAGCGCCGCCAACGGCAGCAGCAGTGCCAGGTTGAACCAACGCTCTTGCAATGGCGAATCAGGCTTTTCTGCGACGTCGTTGACCGGTCCGAGCAGACCTGAGAGCAGGCGATCGAGGCTGTCGTGCAGTGGGCCCAGGCTGGCCCCCACGAGCTTGGGGATTCGTGCGCTGCGCAGCAGGTCGTAGACCCACGACTGCGGTGCCTCGCCGCCGCTGCTGAGTTCGAGCCGGAAGCGATCGGACCAGGCCACCAGCGGCTTCCAGAACAACTGGTCCACAAGCACGATCACCACGGCCATGGTCACGATCGCCCAGCCCAGGGCGCGCAGGTCGCGGGCGGCCACGGCAGCAGCCACATAGGACCCGACCCCAGGCAGGGTGTAGTTGTGGTTGAGCACGCTGATGGCTTCGCTGGCTGAGACGAAAAACCAGCCGCCACCGAAGCTCATCATGGCGTTCCAGAGCAGCGGAATCGCCGCCGAGGGCAGCTCCAGCCGGGTAAAGCGCTGCCAGCGCGACAGCCGATAGAGGCTGGTGGCTTCGCTGAGTTCTTTGGGAACGGTCTTGAGCGATTGGTAAAAGGAGAACGTCATGTTCCACACCTGGCTGGTGAAGATGGCGAACACCGACGCCGCTTCAAGACCCAGCAGGCTGCCGGGAAACAGGGCGATAAAGCCCGTCACGCTGATCGACAGGAACCCCAGCACCGGCACCGACTGCAAGATGTCGAGCGCTGGAATCAGCACCCGTTCGGCCCGGCGGTTGTGGGCGGCCAATGAGCCGTAAAGCAGGGCGACCAGCGTCGAAAAGCCCAGGGCGATGAACATGCGCAGGGTCGAGCGCCCCGCGTATTCGGGCAGGTTGCGCGGATCCAGCGAGACGGTCGGGCTCTGATCTGGGGGGTGAAAGCTCACCATCGCGCCGGAGCCCACGTGGGCAATCAGCACAAGGCCTACCAGCAACGCCACGATCACCACCAAGTCCGGCAGGCCAAAACGACCCAGGCGCAACGCCTCGGGCTGGGGCAGTGGTGTGATCTCCCGGGTCATGGGGTGTTGGGTTTCCCCAGCAGTAGTACCAGCGGAATCGCCAGCAGAAACACCAAGCCCACCAACTGGAAGACATCGCCGTAAGCCAGCAGGGCTGCTTGGCGCTCCAGTTGTTGGTTCAGCAAGACCAGGGCCTGCTCCTGGCTGCCCCCGAGCCAGGCTCCCATGGCGCTCAGGCGTTGCTGCAACAGCGGGTTGGTGGTGTTCAGGTGCGTCACCAGTTGCGCGCGGTGCACCGCGTGCTGATGATCAAGCACGACGGTGAGCACGGCGATACCAAAGGTGCCGCCCAGTTGACGGGTGAGGTTGAAGAAGCCGCTGCCGGCGCCCACGTCGCTCTTGGGCAGGGGGCCCAGGGTGGCCAGGCTCAGGGGCAGAAACATCATCACGGTGGTGACGCCGCGAAAGATCAACGGCCAGAACAGGCTGTCTGCGCCGGTGTCGGGGCCGATGCGCGCCAGCTGGGCCATGGTTACCACCATGGCGATGGCACCGGCGGCGATCAGCCAGCGCGGATCGAAGCGGCTGGCGTTCTTGCCCAGCACGGCCATGGTGAACGCCGAGGCCAGCGCTCCGGGCAGCATCAGCAGGCCGGTCTGGGTGGCGGTGTATTGCAGCACCGTTTGGGCAAAGATCGGCACCACAAACACGGTGCCGTAGAGGCCCATGCCCAGCACCAGCGAAAACAGGCTTCCGGCGGCCAGAGAGCGGTGCCGCAGCACCCGCAGGTCCACGGCGGGGGTGCTCTGGCGTAACTCCCACCAGATGAAGGTGGGCAGGGCCACCGCGGCCAGCAACGTCAGTTGGCGGATGCCGCCGTTGTCGAGCCAGTCGTACTGGTGACCCTGCTCCAGCACCACCTGCAGGCTGGCCAGACCCGCCACCAGCAGGGCAATGCCCGTCCAGTCGACAGCGTGCCGTTGGGCGCTGGGCCCATCGGGGCTCATGAATGCCTGGGCCAGCAGCACCGTGAGGATGCCGAAGGGCAGGTTGATGAAGAAGATCCAGCGCCAGCCCGGGCCATCGGTGAGGAAGCCGCCGAGGGTGGGGCCGATCGCCGGGCCCGCCAGCACCACCACACCGAACAGGCCCTGGGCCATGCCCTGCAGCTGGCGCGGCACCGCCTGAAACAGGATCGCCTGGGCCTTGGGCAGCAGTCCGCCCCCCAGCAGCCCCTGGGCGATCCGCGCCAGCACCAGCGCCGGCAGGTTCGGCGCCAGGCCGCACAGCACCGAGGCGCCGGTGAAGCCCGCCAGGCAGAACACGAAATAGCTGCGCTGGCCGAAGCGCTCGCTCAGCCACTCGCTCAGCGGGATCATCACCACGCTGGCCATGGCGTAGCCGGTGACCACCCAACCGACCTCAGCCAGGGTGGCGCCCAGGTTGGCCTGGATGTGGGTCAGCGCCACATTGACGATGCTGACGTCGATGACCT
>CAYFMB010000137.1:0-5469 GCA_964344095.1 uncultured Klebsiella sp. | reverse complement strand
AGGAGAAGCAGGTCGCTGCTCAACGCAACGAGTAAAGCGAGAGAAAGAAGGCAATCGCCAAAGCGAAGCTGCCGAAGATCAGGACATTTTTCTGGCCGGGGGTGAGGCGGTTGACGCCAAGGCCGAAGTTGAGGTTCTCTTCGAATCCGCTGGGTTTGTTGCGCGGCCCGATGTCCTTGAATGCCCCCACCTTGCTGCGGCACACAGGGCAGCGGAAGCTCGCCGGGTCCAGGTCCAGAAAGGGTGTGCCCGCTTCGATGCCCAGTTTCCTGACGCCTTCACCGGGGTCGTAGACGTAACCGCAGCTGCGGCACTCGAAACGGTGGCTGCTGACGTCGATCGCGTCTGAGCCCGCAGCCTCGCTGGGCAACGAGCCTGGCTGCAGCTCCGGGGTGGGCTCAACAGCGGATGGATCGGCTTGGGTCTCGTCGCTCATCCCTGCTGCGCTTAAGGGAGGCTGAACTCTATCCAGCAGAAGCGGTGACCCATTGCTGGGGCTGATGGTGCCAGACTGCCCGTCACGCCAAACGGATCTGGATGTTTGCGCTCTCGGGCTACGACGCCTTTCTCGGCTTTCTGCTGATCTCAGCAGCGGTGCCGGTGTTGGCCCTGGTGACCAACAAGCTGCTCTCGCCCAAGAGCCGTGCTGGTGAGCGTGAGCTCACTTACGAATCGGGTATGGAGCCCATCGGCGGTGCCTGGATTCAGTTCAACATTCGCTACTACATGTTTGCGTTGGTCTTCGTCATCTTTGATGTCGAGACCGTGTTTCTCTATCCCTGGGCCGTGGCCTTCCACCGCTTGGGGTTGCTGGCTTTCATCGAGGCGCTGATTTTCATCGCCATCCTGGTGGTGGCCTTGGCCTATGCCTGGCGCAAGGGCGCCCTCGAGTGGAGCTGACGGACCTGAAGCCATGACACAGACGCCTTCCCCCAGCATCAACGCCCTGCGCGACCTACGCGAGGCCAGTTGCAGCCCCGTCGGTGCCCCCAAAGTCACCTCGGATCTCTCCGAGAATGTCATTCTGACTACGCTCGATGACCTGCACAATTGGGCCCGACTCAGCAGCCTTTGGCCGCTGCTTTATGGCACTGCATGCTGCTTCATCGAATTTGCAGCCCTGATTGGTTCGCGTTTTGACTTCGACCGCTTTGGACTGGTACCCCGCTCCAGCCCGCGCCAAGCCGACCTGCTGATTGTGGCCGGCACGGTCACCATGAAGATGGCTCCAGCTCTGGTTCGGCTTTACGAGCAGATGCCCGAGCCCAAGTACGTGATCGCCATGGGAGCTTGCACGATCACCGGCGGCATGTTCAGCGCCGATTCGACCACTGCCGTACGCGGTGTCGACAAGCTGATCCCCGTTGATCTGTATCTCCCTGGCTGCCCGCCCCGCCCTGAGGCGATCTTTGATGCAGTGATCAAGCTGCGCAAGAAAGTCGGCAATGAGTCCCTGGCGGAGCGCGGCAATCTGATGCCGAGCCACCGTTACTGCACGGTGTCCCATCAGATGAAGGCCGTTGAGCCGATTGTCACCGGCGCCTATCTCGAGGCTGAGACCCAGCGCAAGGCTCTTGCCGCCGCTGCCGGTCTGCCTGTGGCCGTGCCGGCCCAAACCGCCTCAGTCAACGCCTGACTCCAACGCTGCGAAGCCGCCGACCAAGACCCATGTCTGAAGCTCAAGAGCCAAGCCAGATCGACTCCGCCACGGTTGATGCCGCCCAGGCCTCACGGCCTGTGGCAGTGCCCGCGGGCCCGGTGAGCCAATGGCTCAAGGGCCAGGGCTTTGGCCATGAACCTCTTCCCGCTGATCATCTGGGTGTGGAGGTGATCGGTGTTGAGCCGGTGTTTTTGCCTGTGATCGCCACCGCTCTCAAGGCTTATGGCTTCGATTATCTGCAGTGCCAGGGCGGTTATGACGAGGGCCCGGGCGGCCGTTTGGTCAGTTTTTATCACCTTGTCAAACTGGCAGACCTGGCCGATCGCTCGACTGCCACGCAGCATCTGCCGGCTGAGGTCAGGCCTCAAGAGGTTCGCCTCAAGGTGTTTCTGTCGCGTGATGGCGACCTCACCATCCCCAGCCTGTATGGCCTCTACCGGGGTGCTGACTGGCAGGAACGCGAAACGTTTGACATGTATGGCATTCACTATGAAGGCCATCCCCATCCCAAGCGCCTGCTGATGCCCGAGGACTGGAAGGGTTTTCCGCTGCGTAAGGACTATGTCCAGCCCGATTTCTACGAGCTCCAGGACGCTTACTGATTTCTGAGCGTTTGCTTGTAGAAGCGCAGAACAGCGATGGCCAGGCTGCGCGGGTCATGACGCAGGGTGGCTGTGGGCCTGGCACCTTGCAACGGGGCCAGCATCACGTTGTACCCCTGCCGCCTCAGATCGCGCACGTCGCAGGTCACCGGTGCAGCGCCGCTCTGGCGGTAGCGCTCGAGCAGCGGTGCATCGCTGGGACCCATGGGTTCCTGTGCCAATACGGCGTCGAATAGACGCTGCTGCACCCCAAGGGTGGCGAGCTGGGCCTCAATGGCCCGCAGATGTCCGCCCACATCGAGACCATCGGTCTCTCCGGGTTGGGTCATCAGGTTGCAGATGTAGAGGCGCGGCGCCTTGCTGCGGCTGATGGCGCTGACCAGTTCGGGCACCAGCAGGTTGGGAAGCAGTGAGGTGTACAGACTCCCCGGGCCCAAAATGATTAGGTCGGCGTGGGCGATCGCTTCAATGGCGCGTGGCAGTGCCGGGGGGCGTTCCGGGATGCAACCGAGCCGCACGATCGGGCTGCTCGCGTGGCCGATGGCCGATTCGCCTTCGATGCGATCGCCGTTGTCGAGCTCGGCCCACAGCCGCACGTCGGCATTGGTGGCCGGGACAACCTGGCCCTGGACCGCCAGCACGCGGCTGCTGGCGGTGATGGCAGACTCCAGGCTGCCCGTAATGGCGGTCAGAGCCGAGAGAAACAGGTTGCCGAAGCTGTGGCCCTCGAGGCCGCTGCCCGCCTTGAAGCGGTACTGAAACAGCCGGGTCAGCAGGGGTTCTTCGCGAGCCAGGGCGGCCAGGCAGTTGCGGATGTCGCCGGGGGGCTGCACCCCTAGCTCGCGCCGCAGCACGCCGCTGCTGCCACCGTCGTCGGCGACAGTGACGATCGCGGTCAAGTTGGAGCTATAGCGCTTGAGGCCGCTTAGCAGGGTCGAGAGGCCAGTGCCTCCGCCGATGGCCACAATGTTTGGACCGCGGTTGAGGCGGCTGCGGGCCTGCAGGGCATCGACCAGCAGGGTGTCCTTTTCGGGCGCGAGCGCCTGCTGGATCGAGCTGAAGCTGCGGCTCTGGCCCCAGAGCACCAGGCCGGCGCCAATCAGCAGCACCAATGGCCCGGTGATGCCGCGGGGGAGCACCGTGGTGAGGTTGCGCAGCAGCCACTGGATGGCGGCCAGGGTCCAGTAAATCGGCTGAAGATCCGCCCAGACCGCCGCTCCCAGCAGGGCCATGACCAGGCCTAGTCCTGAGGTGAACACCCAGCGTTTGACCACCAGGCCCGGTTGCAGCCAGCGAGCGGCCCGCCTGGAGCGGCTCACCAGATCACGCTGGCGCAGATCACCGCGGTTGACCCAGGGTGGTTTGGGCCGGCGCAGACGTTTGAGCCGGCGAGCAGAGTGGATTGGACCGTTGCCGCTCAAGGGGCGCGCGTGGGACGCTGCAGGGATCGGCTGAACTGTACGGATGAATCCACAGCCCGTCGCCGAAATGGTCGACCTGACCATGCGCTGGGGCCACAGACCCGTGCTGGATCAGGTCAACCTCACCCTCCAGCCGGGTGAACGCCTGGTGGTCGTGGGCCCTTCAGGTGCGGGCAAGTCGACCATTCTGCGCCTGCTGGCTGGATTGCAGTTGCCCAGCAGCGGCACCCTCAAGCTGCATGGGGTGCCCCAGACCTACTTGCGCCTCGATCAGCGTCGGCCCGCCGATGTGCGCCTGGTGTTTCAGAACCCAGCACTGCTCGGTTCGCTGACAGTGCGCGAAAACGTTGGCTTTCTGCTCTATCGCCACAGCCGCCTCAGCGACAACGAGATTCGCCAGCGGGTGGCCCAGGTGCTCGAGGCGGTGGGTCTGGCTGGAACCGACGAGCTCTATCCCGGCCAACTGAGCGGCGGCATGCAGAAACGGGTGAGTTTTGCGCGGGCCCTGATCGATGACCCGGCCAAGCAGGACCATCAAGTGCCGTTGCTGTTGTTTGACGAGCCGACCGCCGGCCTCGATCCAGTGGCTTGCACCCGCATTGAAGATCTGATTGTGCGCACCACCGAAATGGCGCAGGGCAGCTCGGTCGTGGTCAGCCATGTCATGAGCACGATCGAGCGTGCCGGGGAGCGCCTGTTGCTCCTCTACGACGGCCGCTTTCACTGGGGCGGATCGGTCGAGGAGTTCCACAGGAGCGATAATCCCTATGTGGTGCAGTTCAGAACAGGTAGTCTGCGCGGACCCATCCAACCGGCTGAGGTCTGATCGGTGCGCCGCAGCGTTCGTGAGGCATTGGTGGGCTTTTCACTGCTGGCGGCGATCGCCAGCGGTCTGGGCCTGACCTTCTGGCTGCGTGGCATCAGCTTGTCCAGCAGCAACTGGCGTGTGCAGGCCAGTTTCCAGAATGCTTCTGGACTAGCTGAGCGCTCACCGGTCGCTTTTCGCGGCGTGATTGTGGGCAGTGTGCGCAGCATCAAGGTGACGCCCCAGGCCGTTCTGGCGGAACTGGAGATCACTGATCCCAATTTGGTGCTGGCCAGACCCACGGTGGCCCAGGTCGGGCAGGCGTCCTTGCTCGGTGGCACGGCCCAGGTCTCGCTGGTAAGCAGCGGGCAGCCGCTGCCCCCCGGTGTGGCGGGCCCGCGATCCCGCAACTGCAACAACACTGTGGTGGTCTGCCCAGGTTCCCGCATCGACGGCCAGCCCACGGCCAGCCTCGATTCGGTGATGGCCACGATGCAGAACCTGCTCGATGAGGCGGTGCGGCTCGGTCTCGTCAGCGACATTGCCTCGACCGTCAAGAACTTCGACAAGGCGGCCGAGGAGGCCTCGATCTTCTTGAAGGACGGCCGGGGTCTGGTGCGCAACATCGACGGCTCGGTGCGCAAGATCGATCCGATGCTCGACAACCTCAATGCCACCAGTGCTCATGTGCGCAACCTGACCGCTGCCCTTGACAACCCCAAGACGCTCACTGAGCTGCAGGGCACGGTGGCCAATGCCGAAAAGCTCACTGCGCGTTGGGATGCGGTCGGCGGTGACGTCAAAAAACTGACCGGCGACCCTGAGTTCATGAACGGCATCCGCAGCGTCTCGATTGGCCTGGGCAAGTTCTTCGATGAGCTCTACCCAGGTCGAGCTGCAGCCAAGAAGCCCTGACCTCTGCAGCCACTGTCCCGAAGGGCAGCAGCAGCCTCAGACCCCGGCGATGGCCTCCATCGCGAT
>CAYFMB010000136.1:0-5496 GCA_964344095.1 uncultured Klebsiella sp. | reverse complement strand
AGGCCAACCCGTTGCAGCCCTGGCTGTTTGGCCGTGATCCCCTCAGCGATCCTGACCACGACGATCTGGCTGCGCGCAGCGATGCCGATTGGCTGGCTCTGTTGCAGGCCGAGATCGCTGCGCGTCAAGTGCCGCTGGTCGTGCTGCAGCCGGCTGCGGCGCCAGTGCACGCGCAGGATCCGCCGCTCAGCGCTGCGCCGGCGCTGGCTCTGGGGCCGGTCCCCAGCCATGGTTTTGACAGCAGCTGGGGCCGAAGCAGCTACACCAGCTGGACCCGCGGCAGCCACGTCGCTGGCCCGGCGGCCCTCGAGGAGGGCCGTGAAACCGATGGGGTTGTGGCAGAGCTGGCCCTGGAGCCTGGCGCCCTCAGGGCTTCCCAGGGCTCTGGCAACGATGACAACGGTCCGCTGGCGCGCTTTCCGCGCGGGGCCGGGGCTGGCGATTGCCTGCATCGCATTCTCGAGCAGTTCGCTTTTGACCAGCCGGCTGCGCTACAGACCGCCCTGGTGGGCCGTGAGCTCGAGCGCGCCGGCATCGCCGCCGAGCAGCTGGAGCCTTTGCTTGAGGGGTTGGAGCGGTTGCGCCTGACCCCCCTGGGCGGCCCCCTCGAGCGCAGCACTCTGGCCGAACTGCCGTCTGATCAACGGCTGCACGAGATGGGGTTTGATCTGCCGCTGGCGCTGGTGCAGGCGCCCCAGCTGGCCCAGGCGTTTGTCGACCATCCCCAGGGGCCGTTCGGGGCCGACTATGGCGCCAGCCTTGCGCAGCTGCCGATTGCCAGCAGTGGCTTTCTCACCGGTTCGATCGATCTGGCCTTTGCCCACGGACATCGCTGGTGGGTGCTCGACTGGAAGAGCAACTGGTTGGGGGAGCGCGACGCTGCGGGGCAACCGCACTGCTGCGGGCCCCGTCACTACAGCCATGGGGCGATGGCGGCGCTGATGGCGGCTAACCACTACCCGCTGCAGGCTCACCTGTATCTGGTGGCCCTGCACCGTTATTTGCGCTGGCGGCTGCCGGGATATGACCCGGCCTGCCATCTGGGTGGCTACATCTACGTCTTTCTGCGCGGCGTACCGGGTCCCACGACGGCCGAGCCGGTGCCGGGGGTGTTCATCGAGCAGCCGCCGCTGCAGCGGTTGCTGGCGCTTGATCGCGTGCTGGAGGCCGGTTGATGCAGCGCGCAACGCCCGTCGAGCCTTCACCAGAGCAGCCCCGTTGGCTCGGTGCTCTGGCCGACAGCCTGGCGGAGGCACTACCGCGGCTCCATAACGTCAGCGCCGAGCCGCTGCTGGTCGAGCTGATCGGCGCGTTGACTCAGGCCCTGGCCGACGGTGAGCTGGAGATCGCGCTGCCGTCAGCGGCCCATCGGCAGGCGCTGCTCGCCTCGCCCCTGGCGACGGAGCCCCATGGCCCCCTGGTGCTCGACGGGGATCGGCTGCTGTGGCGTCGCTGGCAGCAGCAGCGCCAGGCGGTGCGCGAGGCCCTGCTGCAGCGCGCCGCCCAGCCCCTGGCCGAGCAGGCCCCCACCGGGCCAGAGCTCAAGGCGCTGCTGGTGCGCCATGGACAAGGGCTCGACGGGCAGCAACAGGCGGCGGTGTCGGCGGTGTTGCGCTGCCCCGTGGTGCTGCTCGAAGGTGGTCCCGGCACCGGCAAGACCAGCACCGTGTCCCGCATGCTGGCGGCGGTGCTGGACCATTGGCCCGCCTGCCGCATTCAGCTGGCGGCCCCCACCGGCAAGGCGGCGGCACGGTTGCGCAGCGCGCTGGGAGAGGGCCAGTGGCCTTGCGGCACGCTCCACCGGCTGCTCGAGAGCCGCGGCGATCGCTTTGGCCGTCACAGCAGCCGGCCGCTGGAGCTCGACCTGCTGGTCATCGATGAAGTGTCGATGCTCGATGTGCCCCTGGCGGGGGCGCTGCTCAAGGCCCTACCGACCCACGCCCGCCTGGTGCTGGTGGGCGACGCCGCCCAGCTGCCGCCGGTGGGGCCCGGCTCGCTGTTGCGCGATCTGCAGCGCCATGACTGCCGCCAGGCCCTCGGAGCGGGAGCGGTGGAGCTGCGCCGCACCTACCGCAACAACGGCGCCATCGCCCAGGTGGCGGCGGCCTTGCGCCAGGGAAGCAGCGCGCTGGAACCGCTGCTGAGCACCTTGCCCCCGGGGGCCAACCTGCAGTGGCTGCAGCAAACGCCGCCGCGGTTGCCCGAGCTCCTGCTGGCGCGGCTGCGCCAGCACCAGCAGGAGTTGCAGCAACTTGCTGCCGCTGGCGAGCCTGCTCCCGTGTTGGCCGCCCTCGAGCGCTGTCTGGTGCTGAGCCCGCTGCGCCGCGGACCCTGGGGTGTCATGGCGATCCACCGCGCCCTGCTGGGGGAGCTGGCCCTGCGCAGTCCACAGGCCTGGCCGCCCGGCACGCCGGTGCTGTGTCCTCAGAACCTTGACGAGTTGGGTCTGGCCAATGGCGATCTGGGGGTTGTGATGCAGCAGCAGGGGGAGCTGCGGCTCCTGTTCTGTCCTGCTGGCGAGCCGCTGCTGTTGCACCCCGCCCAACTGCCAGCGGCCCAACCGGCCTTGGCCTTGACCGTGCACAAAGCCCAGGGCAGCGAGGCTGATGAGGTCTGGGTTCTGCTCGATCCGGCGGCCCGTCAGCAGCGGCCCCTGCTGTACACCGCGCTGACCCGGGCGCGGCAGCAGGCGTGGCTGATCAGCGCTGGCGTTCCCACACTGGAGCCAGTCACCCACCACGGCGGTGAGCCTGAGCGTTGATGCGGGTCGCACCCACAGGCCCTGGGGCTGGTTCGAAACCTTGGCCGAGGGCTCGGGTTATCGGGTCAAGCGCTTGCTGATCCACCAGGGTCAGCGCATCAGTCTGCAGCGCCACCGGCACCGCAGTGAGCACTGGGTGGTGGTAGCCGGAGAGGGCCAGATGCACCTCGATGGGCGCGAATGGTCGCTGCAGCCCGGCAGCAGCGTCCTGATTGCGCCTGAGGCGGTGCATCGGGCCACGGCAGTGGCTGGCGATCTTGAACTCATCGAGGTGCAGCGCGGGGTTGTGCTCAGCGAAGACGACATCGAGCGTCTCGCCGATGACTTCGGTCGCTGCCCTGCTCAGTGATAGATTTTGGATTCAACCTTTTTCAAAGGCAGGGCAGACGTTTCGGATCGCAAGTCGATCCCTGGGGTTGCTGCCGGGCCTGCGTGGAAGGATTTTTCAGGCCCTTCAGTGACCGTGAACGAACGTCTTGCTGACGGCAGCTTCGGCTGTTCCGTCGATGTTGAACTGCGTGCCGACATGGCCGAAGTGACGGCTGTCGCCACTGCCACGGTCCCGGCAGACGCCGCCGCCGCCGAGCCCAGCGGCTTTTCCCGTTTCGGCTTTGCGCCGGAGCTGCTCGAGGCCCTAACGGCCATCGGCTACCAACAACCCTCGCCGATTCAGAGCGCGGCCATTCCGGAGCTGTTGCTCGGCCGGGATCTGGTCGGTCAGGCCCAGACCGGCACCGGCAAAACCGCAGCCTTTGCCCTGCCGATGCTGGCAGCGCTCGATCCTGAGCTGCGCAAGCCCCAGGTGCTGGTGCTGGCACCCACCCGCGAGCTGGCCATGCAGGTGGCCGATGCCTTCAACAGCTATGCGGTCAACCTGCGCGGCGTGCGCACCCTGGCCATTTATGGCGGCGCTGACTTCCGCGATCAGATCCACCACCTCAAGCGCGGCGTGCAGATCGTGGTCGGCACCCCCGGCCGGGTGATGGACCACATGCGTCAGGGCACCCTTGATCTCTCGGGGCTGCGCGCCCTGGTGCTCGATGAGGCCGACGAGATGCTGCGCATGGGCTTCATCGACGATGTTGAGTGGGTGCTCGATCAGCTGCCTGAGCAGCGTCAGGTGGTGCTGTTTTCGGCCACGATGCCGCCCGAGATCCGGCGCATCTCGCAGAAGTACCTCAACAACCCCGCTGAGGTCACCATCAAGACCAAGGCCGCTGATTCGGGCCGCATCCGTCAGCGTTACATCACGGTCAACGGTCCTCAGAAGCTTGCTGCTCTCGAGCGCGTGCTCGAAGCCGAAGGTGCCGAGGGCGTGATCATCTTTGCCCGCACCAAGGCCATCACCCTGACGGTGGCTGAATCACTTGAACAGCACGGTCACGACGTGGCTGTGCTCAATGGCGATGTGCCCCAGGCGCAGCGCGAACGCACGATCGAACGGCTCAAGAACGGCCAGGTCGACGTGCTGGTGGCCACCGACGTGGCTGCTCGCGGCCTCGATGTGGATCGCATTGGCCTGGTGGTCAACTACGACATTCCCTTCGACAGCGAGGCCTACGTGCACCGCATCGGCCGCACCGGCCGGGCGGGGCGCAGCGGTGAGGCGATTCTGTTTCTGACCCCGCGCGAGCGCCGCTTCCTCTCAGGCCTTGAACGGGCCGTGGGCCGGCCGATTGAGCCGATGGAGGTGCCCAACAATGCCGCCATCAACCAAAATCGTCTGGATCGGCTGCGCAGCCGTCTCACCACCAGCCTCAAAGCCCCGACCGTTTCAGCCGAGGAGAGTGCCCTTCTGGCCGAAATCCTGCAGCGCGTGGCCCAGGAAACCAGCTGCAGCCACGATGATCTGGCCCTGGCAGCCCTGGAGTTGAGCCTGGCCGGTCAACCGCTGCTGCTCAAGGCCGACGATAGCTTCCAGCTGCCGCGCTCTAACCCCGCCGACGGACGGCGCGAGCAGCGTGACCGCGACCGTCCAGGTCACCGCCAGGAGCGTGATCGCGGTTCGCGGCCCAGCGACGACAACATGGAACGTTTTCGCATCGAGCTCGGTTGGCGCGATCGCATCAAGCCGGGCAACATTGTTGGCGCGATCGCCAACGAGACCGGCCTCAACGGCAAGGCGATCGGCCGCATTCAGATCTTCGATGCCTACAGCACCGTCGATCTACCCAAAGGCATGCCCAACGACGTCTTTGAAGGTCTGCGTCAGCTGCGGGTGGTGGGTAAGCCTCTGCAGATCTCCAGGCTGCAGGGCTGATCCCTGAGGCTTAGGCGCACAGCCCGGTCACATCCGGGCTGGCTAGCGTCGTGAATTCCACACTGGCCAGGCGCTCGACGGCGGTGATCAACGAGACCTGCACATCGAGCGATTCGCTGCAGACCAGGGTCTGCAGGAGGTCAAAACGATCCTGGGGGGCGAGCTCGCCGTCCTCGCTCCAGGCGAGGCTCCAGGGAACGGGGGCCGTCATCGCGGGAGCGCTCAATCAGGGTTTGCTGACAATCGGACACTACTGGGGAGCGATGCGGCAATCACGGAATCTCTTCGTTTCCGCTTCATGCTTCTCCACATTCGTCCCTGCCTGGGGGGTGGTGCCACGCCGCAGTAAGGTTGTGACGATTCCAACGCCTTACTGGCTCCATCGGCTGTCCAGCTTCAATCTGGCAATCCTTCGGAACGGTGCAGCATTCGGATCAGTTCCAGGATTTGTTCCAGACCATTCATGACCATTTAC
>CAYFMB010000135.1:0-5499 GCA_964344095.1 uncultured Klebsiella sp. | reverse complement strand
AGGGGGTCGTCGGTCTGGGGCGACCACAGCTGGCAGCTCTGCTGACCGGTGGTGAGCTGCTGGCTCTGCAGCTGCTCGCGGCAGTCGTTGATCTGGCGGCGCAGGGCATCGGCGCGCTCGGCCAGGTCGGCCTCGACCAGCAGGTTTTGGGGCAGGGGCAACAGCAGACCATCGCCGGCGCTGCTGAGGCCCGCCTGCAGCAAGGGCACCAGCTGGTCTTCTTCGGCCCAGAGGCTGCGCAACAGCAAAAAACGCTGGGGCGCCGCCAAACGCACGGCCGCGAGCACGGCCGGGTCGCTGGTGCCCACCTCGAGCAGCAACTGCTCCGGGGTGGCCCACAGCTGGCTCTCCCGCACGATGTGCAGATACAGGGGCGCCTCTTCGCCGGGGTAGTGCTGCAGCACCCGGGCTGCTTGGTTGGAGCTGTGGCAGGTCAGCACCACCCCTTTGTCGGAATAGAGCAGAAACGGTGCGGCGATGTCCTGCCCGGCCAGGGGCGAGAGGGTGACCCCGTCGGCGCCCAAATCTCTGAACAGGTAGTGGGCCAGGGCCGACGAGCTGTTGAGATCGCCGTGCTTGGCGTCAATGATCAGCGGGATCTCGGGTGGCACCAGATCGCGCACCTCGGCCAGCAGCTCGAGGCCAATGGGCCCCAGGGCCTGGTAGAAGCCCAGGCTCGGTTTGAAGGCACAGACCACCGGTGCGGTGGCCTCGATCACGGCCTTGATCCAGTGGCGCGCCTGGCTCAAAAAGGAGCGGCCCGCCAGGCCCCGAGCGGCGGCCCAGCTGGCCAGCAGTTCGGGATTGGGGTCGAGGCCGGTGACCAGCAGACTCTGGTGGCGGCTGATGGCCTCGGTCAGCTGGAGGAAGAAGGCCATGGCAGGCGCCTGGGCTCGAATGATTGCCCGCAGTTGTGTTACGGCGGCGATGGCCCCTGGTGCGAGCTGCCGCAACAGCTCGTTGCGTTTGGTTGCAACAGTGAAGCCCCCAGGGCCAGCAGTGACCCCATCAAATAGTCGAGCCAGCGGTTGGGGATGTACCAGGCCACCAGCGGCCCGTAGCCGCTGAAGGCGATCGCGCTTGAGATCAGGGCGGTGCGCAGGAAGCTCGTGAGCCCAAGGGCCGTCACCAGTGCGGCTGTGCCCCCCATCACCAGGCCCGTCGAAACGCTGCTCAGTCCGAAGCTGTTGAACACCAACAGGGGCATGGCGATGCCCAGGCTCACCCCCACGATGCGGTCGCGCACCCTCTCGCTGGTGGCTTCAACGCTGTCGCTCAGCAGCAGCAGCACCCCGAAGTAGAGGTACTTCGGGGTTACCGCGCCCAGGGCCATGCCGATTGGCAGCGCCAGGCACAGCAGCACCGTCTTGCGCCAGAACAACCAGGAGCGCAGCCCAAGGCTCAGCCGCCGTGCCGCTGGCGGATCGGGCGCGGCGGGGGCTTCCGGCTCGGCGATGGCGCCGCTGCCGGGTGGGGCCAGCAGCAGTTGCGTGCCGGTGCCCACGAGCAGTCCCAGGGCCATGGCGATCAGTTCCTGGCCCCAGGTGCTCCAGCTGGGATCGGGGCTCAGCAGGGCCATGACGCCCCCCAGGGGGATCAAATTGCTGATCAGCAACAGCTTGCCCGGCAGCAGCAGGGCTGCCACCCGCAGCACCAGGGTCACCAGGGCGAACTGGGCCACCTCCGGCATGTCTGCGAGCAGCTGGGCCACCACGGTGCCAAAGCCGAGGCATAGGCCCATGAGGGCTAGCAGCACCGGGTAGAGCAGGGGAGGCCAGCGCTGAAAGTCGGGCCTGACCACCACCGCCCCCACCAGCACGGCATAGGCGGGTGCCTCGCCCCCCAGGGCCAGGGCCAGGGCGATGGCGCCGCTCAAGCTGGCGGCCAGGCCGATCACCAGTGCGGCCCGTATCCCGTCGCGGCTCATGGCTGGGGTTTGCGGAGCTGACGCAGCAGCTGCAGCCAGCCCACCACCAGCACGATCAGCAACAGGGCCAGCCAGAACCATTGCCGTGGCGGGCTGCTGCTGGCCGTGATCGCCAGCAGTCCCAGGGCGATCCAGGGGGCTGGGGCCCTCCAGGCCACCCATTGGTGCTGACGCGGACGCGCGGGGCTCATCGCTCGACCCCGGTTAGCCAGCGCAGAAATGGCAGGGCATAGCTCAGGGCCGAGCGTCGGTCGACGTCGACCAGGGCCGCGGCCGCGGTGCCGTTCTCGAGGTTGAGGGCGGGTCCGCGGCCGCCAGTCCAGCGCAGCCCCGATGGTGTGGCTGCCGAGTCGAGAGCCACGGTCACCAGCACCATCGGTGCCGTGACCTTGTCGCCCAGGGTGGCGAGGGGGTTGCCGCCCTCGCCAAACGCGGCCTGGTGGCTGCTGGTCAGCAGGGCCGTCGCCAGGGCCGGACTGCCCACGGCACGGCTCACATCGTCGAGATCGGCGGCCGCGGGGGCGATCGACTGGATCCGTCCCACGATGCGGCCAAAGCGCTGCCCGCTGCCGCCGTAGAGGTTGCGGCTCTGGAGCAGGGGCTCGAGCAGCAGGGTGGCACCCGGGCGCAGCCTGGTGGCGTCGGCCTGGGTGAACAGGGCCACGGCCGAGCGCGGCCTGGCGGTCTGCTGGGGACCTGGCCCGATCGTCGCCATGCGCTGACCGGCCACCACCGCCTGGGAAGGCGCCACGCTCAGTTCGAGCACCACCCCGCCGACCGGGGCCAGCACCAACTGGCTGGCGCGCTGGGCCCGGAGCTCTGCGAGGTTGGCGTCCAGTTGGGCCACCTGGCCCTCGAGCAGCTGCAGCTGGGCCTGATTGCGCAGGTACAGGTCCTGGGCGCCGACCCACAGTGGGCTGTAACGCGGGATCACCTCGTCGCGGCGCAGCGCGTCGAGGGCGTGCATCTGGATCCCGATCGGGGCATTGCTGCGTCTGAGATTGGTGATCGCGAGCTGCAGGGCCTGCCGCTGGCGGCCAATGGCCGCCTCCTGTGCGGCCAGGGCCTCGCCACTGCTGCCTGGACTACCCCCACCTGGGGCCCGTTGATCGATGCGGTCGATGCTCAGCAGCGTCTGCCCCGGGCGCACGCGGTCGCCGAGTCTCACCATGAGCTGCTGCACCTGGCCGGGGCTGCGGGCATAAACGCCGCTGCGACTGCCCGGTTGCAGCAGCAGCGCCCCACCATGCACAGTATCGGGAACGCCGGGCAGGCACAGCCAGACGCCACTGAGCAGGGTGACCGCTGCCATCGGCAGGACCCTGGGCAACACCGCAATGCCCCGCATCAGCAGGCTGCTCTGGCGTGTCAACGCCGGTACCATAACGGCCCCTGACTGCCCTGACACCGTGCTTGCTGCCGCTGCTCGGTGCCGCTGGGTTGTGCTGGTCTCCCTGCTGGTTGTTGCCGCACCGGTGCCGGCGCGCGCGGCGCAGCCAACGCCAACGCCAACGCCATCGCCAACGCCATCGCCGGTGCTGGAGCTGAGCCTTGAGCAGGCCCTGAGCCTGGGGCTTGAGCGATCCCTGGCACTGGCTGGCAGCACCGTGGTGGTGCAGCAGGGCCAGGCCTTGGTGGGGTTGGCCCAGAGCCGCTTTCTGCCCAGGATCGATCTGCTCGGTTTGGCCAGTTATGTGCAGGTCGGCACCAGCGCCGCGCAGGTGAGCAATCTGCCGGGCATCGGCAACCTCAACCTCAACATCGGCGCCAGCGGCTACGCCCTGGCCCAGAACAGCTTTGGTGACCTGGGCCTGTCGCTCACTTACCCGTTGCTCGACTTTGCACGTGCGCCGCAACGGCAGGCTGCCCAGGCCGCGCTGGCGGCCGCCCAGGCCGAGCAGAGTGAGCAGCAGCGCAGCACGCGCTTCGCGGTCACGGCGGCTTACCTCGACCTGCAGCTCGCCGATGCCCTGGTGCCGGTGTGGCAACAGTCGCTGGCCCTGTCGTTGGCGTTGCAACGCGATGCCGTGGCGATCCGGCGGCGTGGTCTTGCTTCGCGCCTCGACACCCTCCAGTCCGAGGCGCTGGTGCAGCACGATCGCGCCGGCCTGAGCGAGGCGGGCCAGCAGCAGCGGATCGCCCGCAGCGCCCTGGCTCGCCTGCTCGACCTGCCGGTGGGTCAGCAGCTGCGAGCCCGTGACCCGTTAACCCCCACGGCACCCTGGACGCTGCCGCTGATGCCGACGCTGGAGCGGGCCCTGGCCGATCGGCCCCTGCTCGAAGCCCTGCGGCAGCAGCGCCAGCTGCAACGGCAACGGCAACGTGAAGCCCGTGCCCTGATGCTGCCCAGCGTGGGCTTGCAACTCGGCGGCGGCTTCGGCGGCAACCGACTCAATCTGCCGGTGCTCAATGGCACCGCACAGACGAGCATCGGTGGCATCGGTGGCATCGGCGCCACAGGCAGCAGCAGTGGCTCCATCAGCGGGGGCTTCTACGACTGGGGCGGCTTCATCGGCCTGCGACAGCCCTTGTTTGATGGCGGGCTGAGCCGCGAGTCAGCCCGACTAGCCGCCGGCCTGGCCGAGCTCAAGACCATCGAGCTGCAGCAGGCCCGCCAGACGATCGTGCAGAGCGTCGAAACCTGGTACGCGACCCATCAGGCGGCCAGCGAACAGATCGTGGCTTGCCAGGCCGCCGTGAGAGCTGGGGAACAGGCCGTGCGCGATGCCCAGCTGCGATATCGCGCCCAGGTGGCCCCTCTCACCGAGGTGCTCATCGCCCAGCGGGATCTGCAGGCGGCCCGCAGTGCTCTGGCTCTGGCGGTGCAGCGCCTCAACCTCAGCCGTGCCGGCCTGGTGCAGCAGACCGGCAGCCAGGGGTGGTGAGCACGCTGCTCAGTCGAGCAGACGCCAGGCCAGGGTCTCGCCGGCATGAAAGGGAACCAGCTCACCCAGCCGTTCGGGTACGGGTATGGCGCAGCGCTCGAGGGTCACGCTGCCCGCATTGAGCGGCAGCCCATAAAAACGGGGGCCGTGTTCGCTGGCAAAGGCCTCGAAGCGATCGAGCGCCCCTTCGGCCTCAAACACCGCCGCGTAGCTCTCGAGCGCATAAGGGGCGTTGTAGATGCCGGCGCAGCCGCAGGCGCTTTCCTTGGCTGCGCGCGGGTGGGGCGCCGAGTCGGTGCCGAGGAAGAACTTTGGGCTGCCGCTGGTGGCGGCGGCTCGCAGGGCGATGCGGTGCAGCTCGCGCTTGGCCACCGGCAGGCAATAAAAGTCGGGCCGCAGACCGCCGGCAAACAGGGCATTGCGGTTGATGTGCAGGTGGTGGGGCGTGATCGTGGCGGCCAGGTTGGCCGGGCCGCTGCGCACGTAGTCCGCCGCGTCGGCAGTGGTGATGTGCTCCAGCACGACCTTGAGGCCCGGGTGGCGCTGCAGCAGGGGATCGAGCACCCGTTCGATGAACACCGCCTCGCGATCAAAGATGTCGACCTCGGGATCCGTGACCTCGCCGTGAATCAGCAGCGGCATGCCGCTGCGCTCGAGGGTTTCCAGCACCGGTGTGATCGCCGCCAG
>CAYFMB010000134.1:0-5536 GCA_964344095.1 uncultured Klebsiella sp. | reverse complement strand
TGCACCACGTGCATGGCGTGCGGGGCATCGAGCGCATCCGCTTTGCCACCAGCCATCCGCGCTATTTCACCGAACGCCTGATCGACGCCTGCGCTGACCTTGAGAAGGTCTGCGAGCACTTCCACATTCCGTTTCAAAGCGGTGATGACGACGTGCTCAAGGCGATGGCCCGCGGTTACACCGTGGATCGTTACCGCCGCATCATCGAGCGCATCCGCCAGCGCATGCCCGATGCCGCGATCAGCGCCGATGTGATCGTGGCGTTCCCGGGCGAAACCGACGCCCAGTACCGCCGCACGCTCGATCTGATCGAGGAGATCGGTTTTGACCAGGTCAACACCGCCGCCTACTCGCCGCGCCCAGGCACCCCGGCGGCCGACTGGCCCAACCAGCTCCCCGAAAGCGTCAAGGTGGAGCGCCTGCAGGAGCTCAACGCCCTGGTGGAGCGCAAGGCCAAGCAGCGCAGCGCCCGCTACGCCGCCCGCATCGAGCAGATCCTGGTCGAGGGCATCAACCCCAAGGACCCGCAGCAGGTCATGGGCCGCACCCGCACCAACCGATTGACCTTTTTCCCGGCCGCCAAGCCCGCAGGCGGCAGCTGGCAACCGGGCGATCTGGTCGCTGTGCGCATTGAGCAGGTGCGCGCCTTCTCATTGAGCGGCACACTGGCCTGACGTCTGAGCCGGCCTGCCTGTGTCGGCCGCTTGCCGCTGCCGATGAGCCCCAACGTGTCTGATTCGCCGATCTGCGTCGGTCTCATCTTCGGTGGCGATTCTGGCGAGCACGCCGTCTCGATTCGCTCTGCGGCCACGGTGGCTGCGGGTCTGCGTGCAGGGGCCAATGCTGCGCGCTACAGCCTGCGTTGCTTCTACATCGATCAACACGGCCGCTGGTGGGGGCCCGATCTGGCCGATGTGGTGCTGAGCCAGGTCACCCCTGCCACAGACGGGCAGCTCGCTGCAGCCGATCCCCGTGGTGGATTCAGTGGCTTCCCCGACGGTGCCCTGGAGGTCGACGTCTGGTTCCCGGTGCTGCATGGCCCCAACGGTGAGGACGGCACCATTCAGGGCCTGTTCACGCTCATGCAGAAGCCTTTTGTGGGTTCTGGGGTGCTGGGTTCGGCCGTGGGCATGGACAAACTGGCGATGAAGGCAGCCTTTGGCGCCGCCGGATTACCCCAGGTGCCCTATGCCGCGGTCATGGCTGCCGAGCTGGTGGGCGTCAGCCTGGAGCCAGGTGCCGATGGGCTGCTGCAGCAGCTGGAGCAGCAGCTTGGGTATCCCTGTTTCATCAAACCGGCCAACCTGGGTTCCTCGGTGGGGATCAGCAAGGCCACCAACCGCGCCGAGCTGCTCAGTGGCCTGCAGCTGGCGGCGAGCCTCGATGCACGCGTCGTGGTCGAGCGGGGTGTTGTGGCCCGTGAGCTCGAGTGCGCCGTCAAGGGTGGGGGCGTACGGCCACTCGAGGCCTCGGTGCTCGGTGAGATCTGCTTTGATGCCGACTGGTACGACTACGAGACCAAATACAGCGACGGCAAAAGCCACACCGTGATTCCGGCTGTGGTTCCCGATGCGCTGGCGCAGCGGGCTCGTGCCATGGCGGTGGAGGCCTGCCAGGCCGTGGCAGCTCAGGGGCTGGCTCGGGTCGATTTCTTTTACAGCGAATCCAGCGGTGAGCTTTGGCTGAATGAGATCAACACCCTGCCAGGGTTTACGAGCTTGAGCATGTATCCGATGCTCTGGGCTGCAACAGGCATCGATCTCAACACGCTCTTGCACGAATTGCTGCAAGGGGCGAGAGAATGGCACTTGAGCCGGGCTCCCCAGCCATGACCCACGGATTGCTGTGGCTGCCGCTGCTGCTGGTGTTCGTGCTGCTCACGGCGTTGGGTTGGCTCGAGCGGCGGCGCCAGCGGCTCTTTCGCGAATGGGCCGAGGGTGCTGAGCTGGCCAAGCTCGATGGCATGGGGGCTGCCCGTCTGGTCGATGGGGTGCTCACCTGGAGCACGTTTGAAGCGGGCCAGCTCAAACCCGTCGATTCCTTCGTGATCAAACAGCTGGAGCTGGTCGAATTGCTGTCCTTGCGCTCCGGCGAGGCGCCGCTCACCGAAGAGAGTCAGGGTGCCTGTCGTCTGCGTTTGGTGGGTGGTGGTGAGCAGAAGGATCTTCCCTTTGCTGACGCCGAGCGTGCCCGTCGCTGGATCGAGGAGCTGATGGCCCGCTCCCGCTGTGAGCTGTGAGCCAGGCTGAGCGGCGGCGAGAGCTCAGGCAGCAGCGCCGGCGTGAACGGCTGCGTCAACTGTGGCGCTTTGTCGCCTTCAGTGGCGTTGCTTTCGGGTTGGGCTATGCCCTGCTGCGCCATGGCTGGGTGCTGACGAGTCCCAAACAGATCGAAGTGATCGGCAGCCGTCAGGTCCAGCCCGAACAGATCGTGCAGGTCAGCAACCTGCACTTCCCGCTGCCGCTGCTGACCCTGCAGCCCAATCGCCTGGCGGCAGAGCTTTCAGCCGCCCTGCCGGTCGATCAGGTTCAGGTTCAGCGGCTCATGGCCCCCCCCCGGCTGCGGGTGCAGCTGGTGGATCGGCGGGCCGTGGCACGGGCCGAGCGCCGCGCTCCCCAGGGTCTCGAGCAGGGCTATGTCGATCACCTGGGCAACTGGATGACCATGCGCCAACAGGCCAGTGCCCTAGGCGCTGCAACGGCTAAACCCCTGCCCCTGCAGGTCAAGGGCTGGCAGCCGCGCTATCGCGGTGCCCTGGCGATGTTGCTGAGCCGCCGCCAGGAGCTGGGTGCCGTCCAGGCGATCCGGTTTGAACCCGGCGGCAGCCTTTGGGTCGACACCACCAGCCTGGGGGCGGTTCGCTTCGGACCGCTCGACAGCCGTTTGCTGCAGCGCATCGAGGTGCTTGAGCACTTGCTCAATGAACTGCCGGCCAAACTGAAAGGACGAACCCTGCAATCGATTGACCTCAGCGACCCTGACCAGCCTGAGATTGCGTTGCCAGGGCCCCTCAAGCCCCTGGGCCCTGACCAGGCCAACCCGTGAGCCATGTTCCTGCCTCGCGTTAGGTCAATCCTTGAGCAAAGTTCGTTGCAACCCGGCGCCAAAGGCGCCAAGGTGTGGCATCGCTTCCCGTGAACCAGGCCTTTGAACGACATAATGCAGCCGCAGAGCAACGGCCATGAGGCCCTGATGACCCACGCTGGAGCCAGTCCGTCCGGGATCGTGCCGAGCCAAACGGCCCGCATTGAGGTGATCGGAGTCGGCGGTGGCGGCAGCAATGCGGTCAACCGCATGATCAGTTCAGACCTGCAGGGACTCGGCTATCGGGTGCTCAATACCGATGCCCAGGCCTTGCTGCAGTCGGCGGCCCAGCAGCGCATGCAACTGGGTCAGAAACTCACACGCGGGTTGGGTGCCGGTGGCAATCCGGTGATCGGTCAGAAGGCTGCCGAAGAATCGCGGGCTGAGTTGCAGCAATCGCTCCAGGGTGCTGACCTGGTGTTCATTGCCGCGGGCATGGGGGGCGGTACCGGCACGGGTGCAGCGCCGATCTTGGCCGAGGTCGCCAAGGAAGTGGGCGCCCTCACGGTCGGCATCGTGACCAAGCCCTTCGGTTTCGAAGGGCGCAAGCGCATGCGTCAGGCCGAGGAGGGGATCGCCCGCTTGGCTGAGCATGTCGACACCCTGATTGTCATTCCCAACGACCGCCTGCGCGATGCCATCGCCGGCGCTCCGCTCAATGAGGCCTTCCGTGCTGCCGATGACGTGCTGCGCATGGGCGTCAAGGGCATTAGCGACATCATCACCAGGCCGGGACTGGTCAATGTCGACTTTGCTGACGTGCGCTCGGTCATGGCCGATGCCGGCACCGCCCTGCTGGGCATTGGCGTGGGTTCGGGCCGAAGCCGTGCCTCTGAAGCTGCACAGGCTGCCATGACCAGCCCTCTGCTCGAGTCGGCCCGCATCGACGGGGCCAAGGGCTGTGTGATCAACATCAGCGGCGGCAAGGACATGACCCTTGAGGACATGACCACTGCCTCGGAGGTCATCTATGACGTCGTTGACCCCGAAGCCAACATCATTGTCGGTGCGGTCGTTGATGAGCGCATGGAAGGTGAGATTCACGTCACCGTGATCGCCACGGGCTTCGACAGCGGCACCCCGTACCGGCCTGAACGTCCCAGCTTCAGCAGCACAGCAGCCAGTTTTGGCTCTGCCATTGAAGAGCGCGGCGCCAAGATTCCGCCGTTTCTGCTGAATCGTCAAGCCAAGCCGGGCGAGCAGGTCTGAGCCCCACCCACACCACAGACCGTGGAAACCGATCTCCTTGCACATCCCAGGAGATCGGTTTCTAGGGGTTTGCCATCAGCAAGTCAGCAGAGCCTGATTCGTGCAGCCATCAGGGTTGAGCGATCAGGTTTGGCTCGTGAGACCAAAACAGAAATTCGATCGGTTCGGCTCGATCCCGTTCGAAGGTCTTGTTGTCATGAAATGGGGTGACCCGGAATCCACGCCTGCCTTGAGCATCCCGTGTGGCTGCTCCCTTCCGGTCCTGACCAGGTTTAGGCGTCAGGGCCGCGTGGGTCCGAGTCGGGATGATGCTAGCAAGGATGCCCTGCCCGATGGCACCCGATGCTGCGCCCCGGCGACTGGATGAGCCGCAAACAGGAGGGAGCACCCCTGGCCCTGTTGACCGCCTGGGATGCTCCCAGCGGTGCCTGGGTGGCCGAGGCCGGGGTCGATGCCGTGCTGGTGGGCGATTCGCTGGCCATGGTGGCCCTGGGCCATGCCACCACCCTGCCGGTCACCCTCGAGGAGATGCTCCATCACTGCCGTGCGGTGGGCCGTGGCGTGGCGGCCGTGATCGCCGATCCGGCAGCGCAGCCGTTGCTGATCTGCGACCTGCCCTTTCTGAGCTATCAGTGCGCGGCCGATGACGCGGTCGCCGCCGCCGGCCGGGTGCTGAAGGAATCGCCCGCGGCCGCGGTCAAGCTCGAGGGGGCTGAACCAGAAACCCTGGTGGTCATCGACCGGCTGGTGCGCAGCGGCATTCCGGTGATGGGTCATCTGGGTCTGACCCCCCAGGCGGTGCATCAGCTCGGCTATCGGCGTCAGGCCACCGATCCGGTCGCCCAGGAGCGCCTGCTGCGCCAGGCTGACGCCCTGCTCGCTGCCGGGTGTTTTGCACTGGTGATCGAACATGTGCCCGAGGCGCTGGCTCAGCGGCTGCAACAACGCCTGCCGATCCCGGTGATCGGCATTGGCGCCGGACCCTATTGCGATGGTCAGGTGCTGGTGACCGCTGATCTGCTCGGCATCAGCGCCTGGCAGCCCCCGTTTGCCCAGCCACTGGTCAACCTGCGCCAACAGGCCTTGCCGGCGTTGCGTCAGTGGGTCGCGGCGCAACGCGATCCCACCAGATCAACAGCGTCCGCAGCACCGCATTGCTGAGCGCCAGACCGGCAGGATCACTGAGGCGCCAGCGCTCGCCCTCAATCAGCAGCAGCCCTTCATCGAGCTCATGGCTGAGCTG
>CAYFMB010000133.1:0-5545 GCA_964344095.1 uncultured Klebsiella sp. | reverse complement strand
GGACCACCTGGCCCTGTTGCTCGGCGCTGAGCTCGGGGAAGATCGGCAGGCTGAGCACCTCGCTGCAGAGCCGCTCGGTGACCGGCAGTGAGCCGGGGCCATAGCCCAGATGGGCGTAGGCCGGCTGCCGGTGAATCGGGATGGGGTAATAGATGATCGTGATCACCCCTAGCTCCTGCAGCTGCTGCTTGAGCCAGTCGCGGCAGCAGGCCTCGGGCAGGCCATAGGCGGCGCTGTCGGCCGAGGGGGTACAGCAGGGGGCCTGGGCGCCGTTCTGCTGGCAGGCTTTGGTAGCGGCCGGGCAGCTGGGCACCCGCAACACGAACTGGTTCCAGCTGTGGCCCTCGGGGCCTGCCTCTGGCAGGGCAATGCGTCCGCTGGCCAGCAGTGGCGCGAGCTGTTCGCGGTAGGTGGCGGCAATGGCGCGGCGGCGCTCGACCCAGCGGCTCAGATGGGGCAGCTTGACGTTGAGAACGGCGGCCTGGATGGTGTCGAGGCGGCTGTTGTACCCCAGGGCGGTGTGCAGGTAGCGGCGTGGCATGCCATGCACGGCCAGCTCTTTGATGGTGCGTGCCAGCTCGGGGTCTTTGCAGGTGACGGCACCACCGTCACCGGCACCGCCAAGGTTCTTGGTGGGGAAGAAGCTGAAACAGCCCGCATCGCCCCAGCTGCCCACGGGTTTGCCGGCCCAGTTGGCTCCGGTGGCCTGGGCGCAATCTTCGATGACCTTGAGGTCGTGCCGCGCCGCGATGGCGCACACCCGTTCCATGTCGACCGGTCGGCCGAACAGATGGACGGGTAGCAGAGCCTTGGTTGCGGGTGTGATGGCGGCTTCGACCTGATCGAGGTCGATCAGGTAGCTGTCGGGGTCCACATCCACGAACACCGGCGTGGCGCCCACGGCGCTGATCGCTTCGGCGGTGGCAAAGAAACTGAAGCTGGCGGTGATGACCGCATCACCGGGGCCGATGCCTAAGGCCCGCAGGGCCAGGATCAGGGCGTCGGTGCCGCTGTTGCAACCCACGGCATGGGGCACGCCGCAGCTGGAGGCAAAGGCCTGCTCAAACAGGCCGATGGCCGGCCCGCCGATGTACTGCCCGCCGCGCAGCACTTCGAGCACGGCATGATCAAGCGAGTCGCCGAGCTGATTGAGCTGCTCGCTAAGGCTGAAAGGGGGCACCTGCATGGCGGCAACCTTAAGCCGTGCTGTTGATTTGCTTCAGTTTGGGTGCCACTTGATGTTGCAGCCGATCGAAGGTCGCTGCTCGGCCAGTGGCGGCGCTCCTGCTTGCACGGCCGCGATGGCGGCGCGCAGATCATGGCCATCGCAGGGCAGGTCATTGCCGGGACGGCTGGCATCGAACTGGCCCCGGTAGACCAGGGTGTGGATACCGCGCCCGGCGTCCCAACCAAACAGGTACGGATCTGGCGTGCACGCGGCCGCAAAGGCTTGAGCCACCTGTTGGCTCTGATCGAGCAAATAGGGAAAGTGCCAGCCAAGGCGGGCCGCCTGCTCGCGCAAGCCATCGGGGCCATCGGCGGGGTGGGTGCGGGTGCTGTTGCTTGAAATCGCCACGATCGTGATGGCCGCCGCTGGGTCCGGCGCTCCGCCAACCTCAGCGGCCAGCCGCGTGATCTCCGCTTCGATGTGTTTCACATAGGGGCAGTGTGCGCAGATGAACAGCACCAGCAGGGGCCGGCCCGCGAGGGCCTCAAGCTGCAGTGGGGCACCACTGACTTGTTGCAGCGCGCCGCTCGCCAGCTGGGCCGTGAGCAGCTCGAGCGGCAGTGGGGTGCCCAGAGGCAGCATCGATGACGGTGTCAGGGCCATGACCTGCGCAAAGCTGGGGCAACTCTGCTGCACTCCGCTTGCTGCTGCCTTCATCGATCCGGCTCCGGCAGGGGGCCACCGTTCTGCTTGGTGGCGGGCTGCTGCTGGCGGGTCTGAGCGGCTGCGTGCCGGCCCATCGCCGCGCCAGTTGGTCGATTTATGCGCTGCAGCGGCGGGTGCCTCACGACGGCCTGGCGGTGGTGAGCCAGCCCGATGGTTATGGGCTGCACATCTGGGTCGACACCGACACCAGTCAGCAGGGGGTCTGTCAACCGCGCTGGAGCCCCGATCCGGCCCGGTTGTTCAACGGCAACGGAACCGCGCCCTTTAGTTCTGGCTTGGCGACACGCGCCGAATTTTTTGAGGCGGTGGCCCGCGCCGACGTCAAGCAGGCGCTGCGGCGTCAGAGCGAAGCGCTGTGCAAGGACCGCGCGCCCCGCAGCAGTTACCGCTGGCTCGAACCGCCCCACCAGGCCAGTGAGGTCAAGGCCAGCAGTTATCAGTTGCTGGAGGCCCCCGAGCTGATCAGCGATCCCAACGAGGTGCTGCGCCGTGAAGGCGAGCTGCTCAACTCCAACACCGGCAGCAACAACTGACGCTGCTGCTTAATGCGTGTCAATCGACCAGCCTCGCCAGACCCGGGGCTCGGCGCGGCGCCAGTAGCGGCTGAAGCGGCGCAGATCGTCGCTTTCGAGCTCGACAAATGGCTCCTGTGGCAACACCTCAAGAGGCAGCGCGGCGCTGATCGCCGCAGCGAGCTCCTGGAACCGCGGGTGCACCGCAGCGCAGGTGACCACCCCATCGGCCTGGTGGCGGCGGGCAAAGGACAGCACCTCGGCAGCCACGTCGCCGCGGCGAATCGTGACCGGCAGCTCCAGCAGGCACTCATAGAGGAAGCCCAGTCGCTTGAGGCTGAGGCTGTTGCTCGCCATGAGGCCGGCGCCCATGATTAGCGCGGTGTCGAACACGAACACCGCCGGCTGCCCGGGCCAGGCCACCAGCGCTGGGTTGGCGGGTCCCAGCGCCTCGCCATGGATCCAGAGGATGGGGCGTTGCAGAGAAACGCTCTCAGGCATGGCGCTCACCTCCGGCGCTGCGTGGGGGTGACGGCAAACAGCCGCTGCTCCAGGGTTTCGTAGCTGGCATCAAAGGGGCAACGCCGGGCCGCCTGGCAGCCCTCGCAATGCACCCCCGCGCCGAAGCGCTCGAGGTTGGCCCGATTGAAAAAGTACGGCTTGTGGCTGAAGCTGCTGGCCACCCACTGCCAGCTCAGGTTGTTGCTGGCCGGGTCGCCGTCGAGCAGGTGCTGCAGAAACCAGCGCGCCCCCGCCTGCCAGCTCACCCGGCGCCAATGCACCACGTAGGCCGCCAGCCACATGCGGGCATGGTTGTGCAGCCAGCCTGTGCTGATTAGTTCGCCGGCCAAGGCATCCATGCAGGCCAGGCCCGTGGCCGCGGCGGCGATATCGACCGGCAGATCGGCCGCATAGCTGCTGGCGGGGTGGCCGGTCTTGAGCGGCTCCTGGTCGTGCCAGATGCCCTCGCCCAGCTGCTGCCAGAGGCGCTGCCAGTAGTCGCGCCAACCCAGTTCGTTGATCAGCTTGGCGGCCAGTTGCTGGCCGGCCCCTTGGCGTTCGGACTTGCGGTAACCCTGAGCGTCGAGCCAGGCAAACACGGCATCGCGCACGGCCGCCAGGCTCAGCACCCCGTGGCGGATGTAGGGCGACAGGCGCGTCACGGCACCGCTTAGGTGATTGCGGCTTTGGCCGTAGGCGCCGGGGTCGACCGCCGCCAGACGCTGCTGGGCGGCGGCCCAACCCCCGACAATCGGGCTCAGCTCCCCGCTGGCGCCGGGGAAGAGTTGCTGCAGCGCCATCTGCAGGTCGGCGCGGCTGGCAAAGCTGCGCGGCAGATCGTCGGGCTCGGCGGGCCAGCTCAGGGGCTTCCCTGCGGGTAGGTCTGCGTCTGGTAAGGGAGAATCGCCCGATTGCATCTGCGCGTCAGACGGCGTGCCAGTTCCCATGCTCCTCGATCTGCGCGGCAAGAAGGCCCTGGTCACCGGCATCGCCAACAACAAATCGATCGCCTGGGGCATCGCCCAGCAGCTGCATGCCGCCGGTTGCGAGCTGGGCGTCACCTATCTGCCCGACGAGAAGGGCCGTTTTGAGGGCAAGGTGCGCGAGCTGACCGCACCGCTGGCGCCCACCCTGTTTGAGCCCCTCAACGTGCAGGACCCGGCCCAGATCGAGGCCGTGTTTGACCGCGTCAAGCAGCAGTGGGGCTCGATCGATGTGCTGGTGCACTGCCTGGCCTTTGCCGGCAAAGACGAACTGATCGGCGACTACAGCGCCATCAGCCCCGAGGGCTTTGCCCGCGCGCTCGAGGTGAGCGCCTATTCGCTGGCACCGCTGTGCCGCTACGCCAAACCCCTGTTCAACGAGGGCGGCAGCGTGATCACCCTGAGCTATCTGGGTGCCGAGCGGGCCATCCCCAACTACAACGTGATGGGTGTGGCCAAGGCGGCGCTTGAGGCCTCGGTGCGTTACCTGGCGGCCGAGCTGGGCCCCGACAAGCAGGTGCGCGTCAACGCCATCAGCGCCGGCCCGATTCGCACTCTGGCCAGCAGCGCCATTGGCGGCATCCTCGACATGATCCACAACGTCGAAGAAAAGGCCCCGCTGCGCCGCACCGTGACCCAAAACGAGGTGGGTGGCACGGCTGCGTTTCTGGCCAGCCCCCTGAGCGCGGGCATCACCGGCCAGGTGATTTATGTCGACGCGGGTTATTGCATCACCGGCATGTGATCGCCTGGCCGTAGCCCAGCTCCACAGCCAGCGCTGCCAGGGCGGCGCGGTTGGCAGCGTCAAAGCGCTGCATCAGCGCACTGATGTAGTCACGGGTGGTCGTTTCGGCGATGAACAGGGCCGCGGCGATCTCTTTGTTGGTGAGGCCGGCAGCCACCAGCATCAGGATGTCGCGCTCGCGCGGTTTCACGTCGCGGCGACCCTGAATCTCTTGGGTGTAAATCGTTTGCAGCAGTGGGTCCACGTAGGGCGAGGTGCCCGTGCGGATTGCCTCGATCGCGGGGATCAGGCAGCCCTTGCCGATGTTCTGCTCGGCGATCACCGCATCGGCTGCCAGGGTGCCGGTGCAGGCGGCCACGACGGTGGCCTCCAGGCTGGCCAGGCAAATGATCCCGGCGCCGTGGGGCCGGGCGCTGCGGATCTGCTCAAGCAGGGTGCTGCGATGACGCTCGAGCAGATCGTCGTGCAACAGCACATACAGCTCGCTGCTGGCTTCGCTCAGCAGGCCCAGCAGCTCGCGGCGGTTGGTGGCGGCTCCCAGCAGGGCAGCGGGCGCCACGCTGAAGGCGGCAAAGGCAAACAGGTAGGCAAATGCCTGGCTGCGACCAGCAATCAGCAGCTGGCCGGGCAGCACTGCAGCAGCAATGTTCTGCTCAAGCTGGCCGAAGTCGCCCTGCTGCCAGCGGATCGGCATTGGCCCCAGCGTTGCCCTACATCTGCATCGTGGCAGCTGCACCAGGGTTCGTCATGATTGGAGGATCTGATCAGATCGCGGCCAGAGACATGCGCACCGGCGAGATCCATCGCGTTACCGGCGAGACCGACGTGCGCGTCAAGCTTGATCTCGACGGCACGGGCCGCTGCCAGGTGGGTACGGGCGTGCCGTTTCTCGATCACATGCTGCATCAGC
>CAYFMB010000132.1:4070-5569 GCA_964344095.1 uncultured Klebsiella sp. | reverse complement strand
TGGTGCCGCCCAGGATCACTGGGCGGAGACTTTTGGCTGTTCGCGCCTAACCGTCTGAATGACTTGCTTGCTGATCAATCAGGCCAGAGGAGAGGTCATCACTCAGTGCCTCAGAACCACTCAGCCAGCGCGGCTTCGCGAGTGTTCACATGCGCATGGGGCGTGCGTCGCTCAAACTCAAGCCGGATCGAGCGCTGTTGCTCACCATCAGCTGCGATGGCACGAATCGGGTAGAGCTGTTCGCCATCCTTAAACGGCACATGAACCCTGAAGGTGCCATCGGCCTGCAGAGGAATCTGTTCATCGCCGATGAACAGACTGGCACTCGGGTCTGTCGCTCCGTAGACGATCAACTCTGCATCGGCAACCAACCAAAACGAGCGCTGCCGAACCGGGCCAGCACCCGATTCCGTTCTGCCACTGAGCCAGAGCCCGGCTCCGGAGGCATTGCCCAGATCGCGATCATCAGATCCCTGATCAAGCTCGTGCAACCATTCCGAACCGGTGCGGCGCAGCAGCGGGCTCGCCGTGGTGGAGAGCTGATAGAACTGCTCGTGGGTCACACCAGCGCTGCTCTGCGGGATGGACTCAGGCGTGATGGGGGCTTCGAGTGAAAAGGCGGTGAAGGCGTCGGCGATGACATCACTGGGACCAAGCGCCGGCACCCGGGCAATGGAGGAAATCGCCAGCGACAACCAGCCCCCATGGGCAAGCCGGTAGCCGAGTTCGACGCGGTAGTCACGGTCGCTCAACGGCATCGGCAGGAACCACTCATGCCCCTGAGCGTCGACCACAACCTCCTGCAACGCATGGGGATGGACGGTGCCGCCTGGCAGACCCGTCACATCGGCAACGCGCAGGCAGAGCTGCTGAGCTCCGGCAGCTGTGGCTCGCTCACGATCAGCGGAGCTGATCTCCCAGAAGGCATAGGCCCACTGGGGATCGCGTGGCAGGAACACGACATGGGTGGTCACCTCAGCCACAGGTGTTGGAACCGAAGCAAGGCCAACCTCAGTGCCGGGACTCATGGCCTCGGACACGGCGGTGAGTAGCTCTGACTTGGCCATCGCGCTGTATCCGCCAACGCCAAGCTTGCTGGCCAGTTCGCGCAATTGGACGAGGGTCTGACCCACCAGAGATGTCAATGCGTCCATAGCGCCCATCACACAACCAACCACACCATGTTCAGGCCAGAGACGCCGTAGCGGCTGCCGCTGTCAGAGAGTCGCGACATGCCTGCTCCCCGATAGCGAGGCCCCCTCAAAGGCTGCGGTGAACCTCGGGCGTCGGCTTACGAAACAGGCCATCGAGGTAATGGCGCACAACCGCTGGGTCCTGACAACCCTGCTGGAACAGAAAGCCAGCGACGGCTGATTGCATCAAGCGGTATTGATCCCATTGGGGATGGCACTCGATAAACCCGACCATGGCCCCATACAAATCCTCAGGGAACTGATTTTCCACACTCACATGGGGCTGCATGGCCCCAGGGATCTCAC
>CAYFMB010000132.1:0-3970 GCA_964344095.1 uncultured Klebsiella sp. | reverse complement strand
CTTGGCTGTGGTGCAGCAAGGCTGGGGAAAAACGGAGGAAAACATCCGCCGAAAGGGCCGTGAGCAGGGGGTTCAACGCTGCTGATCGAGCCCGTCCTCCAGGTTTGCAATCCTGATCAACGGCCTGATTCAGGCGAGCGCCTGTTGACGGATGGGCCCGTCACGGTCCGAGCGGTAGAGGAGCTGGGCCTGAGGCAAGAGCCGCGTCATGACCGCCAGCAACTGCTCAAGAACCTGCCGAGACTGAGGAGCGCCGTAGCCCATGCCTTCACGGCTGTTCACCAAGATCGTGAGAGGCCCACGGGGCTGAAACTCAAGCAACACTTGTACGGTCAACCCTGACGGCTGCAGGATCAGCGGCAATGACACGTTGTTGGCATCGAGCCAGGTGGCGGTAGACGGCAGCTCCTGAGCCAGGTGGCTGACCAGATCGCGAATCTCGCCCGCCGCAAGGCCTGGCGATTGCCATTGGGCTTCAAAACGTGCCATTGCTGAACCTTACCGAAAACCTCTCAACGACGAGCAAGACCCATCGCCATCGTTTGATTCAGGCGCTGCCGCCACTGCCATGGCAACACCTGCAGGGAGCCAACATGTGCAGCACCGGCGCGAAATCAAGCCAAGCCCACCATCAACGAGGCCCTTCAAGCGACTGAAACTCTTTCAGCAGGGCGCGATTGAGCTGATTGACACAATCCATCAGCAACTGCGGGTAAATCGTCCCGTCTTGATAGAGCGCATTGGCCCTGGCACAGACAGCATTGCTGCTCTGTTGCCATTGGCGCCACAGCGGCCTGGGCAACGTGCTCTGCAGTTGCCGCGTCGATTGCTCCAACGAACGCGATGCGCACGCCCGCATCTCCAGGGTGGTCTGACCTGCGCAGGTTGATGTCGACGCTTCGTCGGCACGGACAGCAGCGATCGGCAGCAGGCAGATCGACAGCAACAGCCAGATCTTCATGGTTTCACGATCGCTGCGTGCAGCGTATCGAGATCGGCTGCAATGTCAGGTTGAGTGTTTGCACTCATCGCCAGCCACAGGTGGACCACCCAGGCTGAATCCAGAGATTCGCCGTGCCATGGCCCACACCTCCATGCCCCGTACCCGCCAGCATTCGCTGGCAGAACAGATCCAGCAGATCGGACGCTGGTTGCTCGATGGCGCCGCCTGGGCGCTGGGCTTTCATGGCCCTGAGGACCATCCGGAACCGCCACTGGTAGGGGAACAACCGTTTAGCGGCGGGTCGTGGCGCGTTCGGCGGCGGCAGCGCCATGACGACTGAGCGCGGGAGCTGAGCCCACCAACCAACCGCCTGGGAGCCGGGGGCTCAACTGTGAAACAGCAGCACGAGCCCCGAGCTCACCTGGTGGAATTCGCGCTCTTCACGGCTCAGATCAAGACCCACCTGCAGCCCTTCTTTGAGGGCCACATCAAACGGCGGCGGCACCGGCGGAGCATCAGCGCACCAGAGCGCTGCAATGCCCACCGGGGTGGCATGCCAGCGAAAACAGGGGGTGCTGCCGATCGAGGGCTCCTTGAGGGCGTCCTCCAGTAGCTCGCGAATTGCCATGTCCTGCAAGACCTGATTGCCAGCATTGAGCCAGCGACCGATGGCGGCAATCAACTGAGAGCTTTCGTGATGTACGCGACCAAACCAGCCCCGATCACCAGCCACAGCACCTGCACGCGGCGCGTGATCTGAAGCATGCGCCGCACCGCTGCCGCATCGGGCGGGGGTGCTCCCTGCGCCAACAGCGGCTTGACGCGCACTTGACCGCGATAGCAGTTGGCGCCACCCAGCTGAACCCCCACCGCATGGGCATAGGCGGCCTGAGACACCCCCGCATTGGGGGAAGGGTCAGGCGCTCCGTCGCACAGCGCCGGCCGCAACTGGCCCAGGCTGAGCGCCACCAAGCGGCAGGGCAGCCAAACCAGCACGTCATCGAGTCGAGCCCCGGCCGTGCCGAGCCAACGCAGGCGTCCGCTGCGGTAACCCAGCATTGAATCGAGGGTGCTGGCCGCCTTAAAGCCCCAGGCCGCAGCCAGGGGTTGGCCGACAGCTGCGCCCACCAGCATCCAGAACAGCGGGGCAAACAGACCATCGACGGCGTTTTCGCTGGCGGTTTCGGCCAGAGCCCGCAACACCTCAGCCTGGCTGAGGCCTTCGGTATCACGGCCCACGATCCAAGCCAGCCGCTCACGCGCCTGGGGCAGATCGCCAGCGGCTACAGCCGCCAGCACATGCTGGACCGCCTGCTCGAGGCTGCGGCCGGCCAGGGCGCTAGCCAAGGCGATCAGCATCACCACCCAAGCGGCCGACTGGAGCGGAGAACCGCTCGGCGCCAGCTGCACCAGGGCCGTCAAAGCCGATCCGGCCCAGGCGCTGCCGCCCACCAGCAGCAAGGTGATCAACAGGCCCGCCAGGCGAAGCCGGCGGCAATCATCACCGGCCCAGGCTTCGGCCAGGGAGCGCAGACGCGCAATGCACCACCCCATCACCACCACCGGATGGGGGCAGCAGCGCGGATCGCCGATGACGCGATCGAGCAGGCAGGCGATCAGCACCCAGGCCAAGGGGTTCTGAACGATGGCAAGCCACACAAAAGGGTGGATCCCGATGGAATCCACCCCAGCAGCCAAAAGCGGCGTCAGAACGAGGCTCAGGCGGCCTTGAGCCAGCTGAACATCGAGCGCAGGCCCTTGCCCACCTGCTCAATCGGATGCTGCGAATCGCGGTCGCGGATCTTCTGCATCTCGGGCTTGCCGGCTTCGCACTCGGCCACAAAGTTGCGGGCGAAGGTGCCGTCCTGGATGTCGGCCAGGATGCGCTTCATCTCGGCCTTGGTGTCGGCGGTGATCAGGCGCGGGCCGCTCACGTAGTCGCCGTATTCGGCGGTGTTGGAGATCGAGTCGCGCATGGCGGTGAGGCCGCCCTTGACCATCAGGTCAACGATCAGCTTGACCTCATGCAGGCACTCGAAGTAGGCCAGCTCGGGCTGATAGCCGGCTTCGACGAGGGTCTCAAAACCGGCCTTGACCAGCTCGGAGAGACCGCCGCAGAGCACCGCCTGTTCGCCGAACAGGTCGGTCTCGGTCTCTTCTTTGAAGTTGGTCTCGAGGATGCCGGCGCGGGTGCCGCCAATGCCCTTGGCATAGGCCATGGCCAGGTCACGGGCCTTGCCACTGGCGTCCTGCTCGATTGCAAACAGAGCGGGCACGCCCATGCCGTTCTGGTACTCCCAGCGCACCGTGTGGCCGGGGCCCTTGGGGGCAATCATGACCACGTCCACATCGGCCGGGGGCTTGATCAGACCGAAGCGAATGTTGAAACCGTGGGCAAAGCTGAGCACCTTGCCGGCGCTCAGATGAGGCGCGATTTCCTGCTCATACACGGCCTTCTGAGCCTCGTCAGGCAGCAGCACCATGATCCAGTCGGCCTTGGCGGCGGCATCGGCGACGCTCAGCACCTCGAGACCGTCAGCGCGGGCCTTGTCGGCCGAGCGGCTGCCCTCATACAGACCAACGACCACATTGACGCCGCTGTCCTTGAGGTTGAGGGCGTGGGCATGACCCTGGGAGCCATAGCCAACGATGGCCACCGTCTTGCCGTTCAGCAGGCTGAGGTCGGCATCGGAGTCGTAGTACAGCTTGGCCATCGGGGCGTGCAGCAGGGCTAAAGGCAAGAGGCGAGCTTACGCAAGCACCGATTGGCCACTGGCTGCCCCAGCCCTCAGGCCTCGCTGGGATGGGCGATCACCCGGTCGATCAGGCCATACTCCTTGGCCTCGGCCGCGCTCATGAAGTAGTCGCGGTCGGTGTCTTTCTCGATCTTCTCGAAGGCCTGACCGGTCATGTCAGCCATCGAGCGGTTGAGCATGTCCTTGATGCGCAGGATCTCGCGCGCCTCAATCTCGATGTCGCTGGCCTGACGCTGGCTGGTGCCACCCAGTGGCTGGTGAATCATGATGC
>CAYFMB010000131.1:0-5572 GCA_964344095.1 uncultured Klebsiella sp. | reverse complement strand
GGCAGCTTCAGCGCCCTGGGCTCCAGCGGGGCCATGCTGCAAATGATCAGCCATGGCCTGATCGGCGCCAGTCTGTTCTTTTTGGTGGGAGCCACCTACGACCGCACCCACACCCTGCAGCTCGACGAGATGGGCGGCGTGGGCCAGAAGATGCGCAAGATGTTTGCCCTCTGGACCGTGTGCTCGCTGGCATCGCTGGCCCTGCCAGGCATGAGCGGGTTTGTCAGCGAGCTCATGGTGTTTGTGGGCTTTGCCACCGATGACGCTTACACCTTGCCGTTCCGGATCGTCATCGACGGCCTGGCGGCCGTGGGCGTGATCCTCACGCCGGTTTACCTGCTGTCGATGCTGCGGGAGATCTTCTATGGCAAAGAAAACGTCGAACTGGCCTCCCACACCGAGCTGGTCGATGCCGAACCGCGCGAGATCTATGTGATCGGAGCCCTGCTGGTGCCCATCATTGGCATCGGCCTGTATCCGCGGATCATGACCGACACCTACCGAGCCTCGATGGAGGCCCTGGTGGCCCGCGACGAACTGGCGATGAAAACCTTGGTGGCTCCGGCCGCTGGAGGCTCACTGATTCGCCAACGTCCGTTAACGGCGCCACTGATCCCCGGGTAAAAACGGCCTAACGTGCGACACCGTCAAGTAAGCGGCACGAGGGCGTCGGCATGAAACAGCTCAATTTCCTGCTGATCTTCAGCTTCGGCCTGGCGATGGTGATGTTCACCCTCGAAAACACCGCCCCGACCACGGTGCACTTTTTACCGGGGCTCAAGGCCACCATGCCCTTGGCGGCGTTGCTGCTGGTTGTTGGTGGCATCGGTGCCACGGCCGCCTGGGTGTTTGCCGTCTGGAACGGAGTGGTGCGCAAGGTTGAGGCGATCACCAACCAGAGTGAGTTCGAGGCCCAGCAGGTGCGCATCCGCGAACTGGAAAACGACCTGCAGCGCTACCGCGCCACCGTGGATGCCCAGCTCGGGCTGCTGCCGGCGGCAGGTGAAAGCAGCGCCAGCAGCTCCGATGAACAGGACGCCAGCGTGCAGGACACCACCGTGACGGTGGCCTTGCACTGAAGCGTGCCTCAGGGGCATCACCCGGCCGATCCCCTAGCGCCCCTGGTCGAAAGCAGACACCACCGGTAGTGTGCTGGTGCAGCGTGCAACCCGATGGCCGCCTTGATCGCCTGCGTGCAAAGCCTTGGCTGAAGCAGGCGCGCGGCTGGCGATCCGATTGCTGCAGGACGCTGCAGAGCGCGGCGACATCGACCCCTGGGATGTCGATGTGATCGCCGTGATCGACGGCTTCCTCGACCAGCTGCGCAGCCGCATCAGCCTGGCCCGCCCTGCCAGCGGCAATGGCGGCAGTTTTGAGCATGACCTGGCCGAGAGCAGCGAAGCTTTTTTGGCAGCGTCGGTGCTGGTGAGCCTCAAGGCCGATGTGCTGGAGGCCGACACGTTTGCCGCCCAGCCCAGCGCCGACGAGGAGACCCCCTTTGACTGTGACGAGGACGGCCAGGGCTGGCTCATGCGTCCTGGCTTCACCTTGCCCAGCCGCCCCGAACGCCACCTGTGGCGCCGCCCGGTGGCGCCGCCGCCGCTGCAGCGCCCCGTCACTCTGGGGGAGCTGATCCGCCAGCTGGAGGACATCGCCGAACGGCTCGAGAGTGACGAGCAGCGCAGCCGCAGCCGGCACCGCCCCAAGCGCTACAGCGAACGGGCGGCCATCGCCCAGGTGGCCGCCCTGGCCCACCGCGAGAAACTCCCCGAAACCACAGCTGCCCTCAGCCGCTTCCTGCTGGAGTGGGACGAGGCCAGCGACTGGGCGGGGTTCGACACCCTCTGCGACGCCTGGGCCCAGACAGTGGAACGCCAGCGGCAGCACGACGAGCTCGACAGCGACCGGGCCGGCGTGTTCTGGGCCCTGCTGTTTCTGACGCACCAGGGCAAGGTGGAACTGCAGCAGCAGGGGGGGCTGTTCGGCCCGCTCAGCCTCAGACGCCTGCTCGATTCGGGGGAAAGCCGGCAGTTGCCCCTCAGCAGCATCGATGGCGGCACCCCAGGGTCAGCTCCGTCGCCGTCTCATGAGACGCTGGCTGCCTGAGGGGTCCGACTAGGGTGGCGCGATCCGACCGATCTGAGCTCCGCCGATGAAGGCGATGATTCTCGCGGCCGGCAAGGGAACCCGGGTGCGTCCCATCACGCACACGATTCCCAAGCCGATGATCCCGATCCTGCAGAAACCCGTGATGGAGTTTCTGCTGGAGCTGCTGCGGGAGCACGGCTTCAACGAAATCATGGTCAATGTCTCCCACCTGGCCGAGGAGATTGAGAACTACTTTCGCGATGGCCAGCGCTTCGACGTCCAGATCGCCTACAGCTTCGAAGGTCGCATCGAAGACGGCGAACTCATCGGCCAGGCCCTGGGCTCGGCCGGCGGCCTCAAGAAAATTCAGAGCTTCCAGCCGTTCTTCGACGACACCTTTGTGGTGCTCTGCGGCGACGCCCTGATCGACCTTGACCTGACCGAAGCGGTGCGCCGGCACAAGGCCAAAGGCGCCCTGGCCAGCTTGATCACCAAGCGGGTGCCGATGGAGCAGGTCAGCAGCTACGGCGTCGTCGTCACCGATGCCGACGGCCGTGTGCGCTCGTTCCAGGAGAAGCCGGACGTGGCCGATGCGGCCAGCGACATGATCAACACCGGCATCTACATCTTTGAGCCGGAAGTTCTCGACTTTGTGCCCGAGGGCGTGCCGTTTGACATCGGCTCTGACCTGTTTCCCAAGCTTGTCGCTGCCGGGGCTCCCTTCTACGCCCTGCCGATGGAATTCGAGTGGGTCGACATCGGCAAGGTGCCCGATTACTGGCAAGCGATCCGCAGCGTGCTCCAGGGCCACGTGCGTCAGGTGCAGGTTCCTGGCCATGAAGTGCGGCCCGGCATCTTCACCGGGCTCAATGTGGCCGCCAACTGGGACAAGATCACCGTTGAGGGCCCCATCTACGTGGGCGGCATGACCAAGATCGAGGACGGTGCCACGATCATTGGCCCGGCCATGATTGGCCCCAGCTGCCACATCTGCGAAGGCGCCACGATCGACAACTCGATCATTTTTGATTACTCGCGCATCGGCCCCGGGGTACGCCTGGTCGAAAAGCTGGTGTTTGGCCGCTACTGCGTCGACCGCAACGGCGACCACTTCGATCTGCAGGAAGCCGCTCTCGACTGGCTGATCACCGACACACGCCGCCAGGACGTGGTCGAGCCGTCACCCCAGCAAAAGGCCCTGGCCGAGCTGCTCGGCAGCGATCTGGCCCTGGGAGCCGCCGCGAGCTGAAGGCGCCACAAGGCTGGCCACCGGGTCCACCCCGGCCAGCTTCAAAATCTCGGGGATGCGCTCTTCAGCCTTGATCGCCATCAGGTGCACACCCTGGGCGATCTGCCGGTACTGGGCCACCTGCTCAGCCGCGATGGCCATACCCTCGGCGGCAGGGTCGCTCGCCGCCGCTAGACGGTCGATCAAGGCCTGGGGAATGTTGGCTCCGGGGACCACCCGGTTGATGAAGGCGGCATTCTTGGCCGACTTGAGCAGAAACACACCGGCCAGCACCGGCAACCCCAATGGGCCGGTGATCTCCCCGACAAAACGGCGCAGGGCCTCGGCGTCGGTGACCATCTGGGTCTGCACAAAACGCGCGCCCGCCTGTTGCTTGCGCCGCAGGCGCGAGGCCAGGCCGCTCCAGCTGGGCGACTGGGGATCGGCCGCCGCACCGGCAAACAGCGTGGTGCCGCCATCGGGAAGGCTGCCTTTGACGGGATCGAGGCCGGCGTTGAGCTGGCTGACCAACTGCAGCAGCCGCACCGACTCGAGTTCATTGACCGGGCGTGCCGCCGGCTGATCGCCCGCTCGCACCGGATCACCGGTCAAACACAGCACGTTGCGCAGGCCCAGGGCGTGGGCCCCCAGCAGGTCGGCCTGCAGGGCGATGCGGTTGCGATCACGGCAGGTCATCTGCAGCACCGGCTCGATGCCGGCATCGAGCAGCAGGCGGCAAACGGCGATGCTGCTCATGCGCATCACAGCGCGGCTGCCATCGGTGACGTTGACCCCGTGGACCAGCCCGCGCAGCTGACGGGCGGCGGCCAGGGTGCGACTGGGATCTCCCCCCCGGGGTGGCGTCACCTCGGCGGTGATCGCCAAGGCACCCGAGGCCAGAGCCTGTTCAAGCAGCAATCTGCAGCAGCCGTCGCAGGCCCCATCATCGTGCACGGAGTCAGCCTGCCTAGAGTGCTGAAGATCGCTGGGGTGGGGTTGCAGCCATGGACAACACCAGTACCCACGGCGAAACGCGCAGCGACCTGTCCGAACGCGAGATCGAAATCATCGATCTGGTGGCCCGCGGCCTCACCAACCAGGAGATCGCCGTTGAGCTAACGATCAGCAAGCGAACCGTCGACAACCACGTCAGCAACATCTTCACCAAGACCGGCGCCAAAAACCGCGTGGCGCTGCTCAACTGGGCCATGGACCACGGCAAGATCTGCCGCGATGGCTTCAACTGTTGCAACCTGCCCGAGCCGGGACAGCTGCAGCAACGCGGGTCGCGCGGCTGAGTCGAACAGATCCCGGCACCAGGATTCAGCCGCCAAGCAGCTGTAGCAAGGGTTTGAGCTCCTGATCGCTCCAATGGCGCAGTGGAGACGCTGCCAACGCCGCATTGCTGAAGCGGCCCTGCCCCGTGATCTCATGCACGCACCAGCTGGGCAGCGGCACTGCGTCCGCCTGGTCGGCACTGCTGAGCTCCACCTCGGCGATCACCAGGGGTGCATTGGCGGCTTCAAACACATCGAGTACCCAATCACCGCCAGGCAGATCCAGGCCGTAACGCCACTTGCGCAAAGCGGCGGGGGCCAAGGCCAGCAGGGCCTGGGCATCGGCCTCCGGAATCGCATACTCAAATTCATGGCGCACCAGGCCGCCATGGCCCTCGGCGGCGGCGGCCTTGAGCGTCAACCAGGCGCCACCAGCCCCGTCGCTGCGCACCCGAGTGGTGAACCCCTCGGCCGAGGCGCTCAAATAACCCTGTTGCAGCTGGGCCTGCCAGGCAATGTGGGCGCGCCACTGCTCGCCCCGCACCAGAAAACGCCGCTCGATCTCCAGGGCCATGGCCGCTTGACCTCAGTTGTGGGAATGCTCGGCGGCCGTCAGGTCGCCGGCCCAGTGCAGTTTGCGCGTCAGGGCGCGGTAGTACGAGGGGCTCTGCTCCAGCACCACCATGAGCGCGGGATGCTCACTGCGCTGCACCACGCAGCGATCGCCAGGATCGAGCACCGTGGCATAGGCACCGTCCTTCCACAGCTTGACGCGACGGCTCATCTCACCCAGGGGCCAGACGCACAGCTGCGAGCGCGGCGGCACCACCACGGCCCGGCTCGACAGGCTCATGGGGCAGATCGGGTTGACCACGATCGCCTCGATGCCGGGATGCAAAATCGGCCCCCCGGCAGCCATGGCATAGCCGGTGGAGCCGGTGGGGGTGGCGATGATCAGGCCATCGCCGCGGTACTGGTC
>CAYFMB010000130.1:0-5597 GCA_964344095.1 uncultured Klebsiella sp. | reverse complement strand
AATGCCAGGACCCAGATTTGAACTGGGGACACGGCGATTTTCAGTCGCCTGCTCTACCAACTGAGCTATCCCGGCTCGTCGCTGCACGGTGCTCAGAGCAGCCGGCCGTCGACGTGTTGATCTTAGATCACGCGGTGCCGCGGGGTGCGCGCCAGGCAGAGCAGTCCAGCGACTGACCAGCCTGCGCTCTCCAGGGCGTGCCGGGCGGCAAGGGCCGTAGCGCCGCTGGTCAGCACGTCATCGACCAGCAGCACAGGGTTGATGCCTGGCTGCTGCTTGAGCGGTGCCAGTAGCGCCCGAAAGCTCAGCCACTGGTTGCGCCAGCGGTCTTGGCGGGCCAGGAGGTGTTGGCTGGCCACGCAGCGGTTGCGCTGCAGCAGCTCAGGCCGCAGCACGTAGCGGCTTGGCGCATGGGCCGGCTGGTTCAGCCGATCGGCGAGGGTCTGGGCTAGCAGCGCCGGCAGCGGATTGCCATCTGAGTGCCACCCAGGCAGCGGCACCAGCAACAGGTGTGGGGACTCAGGGGCAATCGGGGCTGCGGTCATCGCTTGCTGCAGGCTGGCGATCGCTGGCACCAGCAGCCGGCGATCGGGCCGGCGCCGCAGCTCCAGCATCCGGTTGCGTAGGGCACCGGCATACCAACCAGCGCTCCACCAAGGCAGTGGCATCGGGCCATGTAGGCCGGCCTGCTCGCAGCCGTCATGACCGTCAAGCTGCCAGCGCAGAGGAAACCATTCCGAAGTGCAGGCTGCGCCCGCGGCGGCGCAAGGTGTGGGCATCGCGATGGGCACGGAACGTTGCTCGAAAGCTTCAGCATTCCCACCAAGCCCCGGTGCTGTCCGCCTCAGCTGGCCTGGGGCATGGCCCGCAGCATCGCCACGAGTGTGCGGTGGGCGTCTTCGCTGTCGCTGAGTGCGTGGTCAAATGGCACGCTCAGCGGCTGGCCATCGACCTCGAGCTGCATGGCTTCGGCGCTGATCGCCAGCATGCGGGCGCTGCTGGCATCGCTGACGCCGCCGTAATGGCGGGCGTAGGCCACCACGGCTTCGGCATGGTCGTCGTTCATGTGCTTGCAAATGCGATCGCTCACCGCGGGTGTGAGGGGATCAGCGGCCATGGCGTGTCGGTCTGGGTGGTTCTGGGTCTCGATTCTGGTGGTTGTGGGAGCTTCCCGGGCTGAATCAGCCGGCGCCGAAGCGCTGCCACAGCAGCAGGGCCAGGCGCACGCCGCTGATGCTCACGTACACCGCCAGCACCACAAACAACCCCACCGAGGCGACTTGTAGCCAGCGGGGCTGGGGTTCAGGGCCTTCAGGACCTTGTCCTGGTGTGGGGTTCGGGGGGGTGTCAGCCATGGGATCCAGCTTGCAGGGCGTTGGCCGCCAGTCTGGCCATGCCACTGGCGGCGTTCAGCTGAGGTCGGTTCAGCACCGGCACACCCAGCGCCTGCTGGCGCAGCCTGCGCCACTGGGGGTTGCGGGCGCCGCCCCCCAGGCTGATGACCCGCTGCGGCGGTGGCGCGCCAAGTTGTTGCAGCCGTTTCCAGCCGGCCACCTCGATGCGCACCAGGCCTTCAAGCAGGGCCTGCAGGTAGAGCGCATCGCTGACGGGCCTGGGCTCCAGCACCGGCTCTAACAGCGGGTCATCGACCGGAAACCGCTCGCCAATGCCGGGCAGGGGCCGCAGCTCTAGACCACTGGGACGATCGACACAGATCTGCCGGCTCAGTTCGCTGAGCTGGTCGTCGCTGAAGAACCGTCGCAGCACCCCGCCACCGGCGTTGCTGGCCCCACCCACCAGCCATCGCCCTTGCAGCCGCTGACAACTGATGCCGGGGGCGTTGATGGGTGCGTCGGTCCACTGCTTCAACGCCAGGGTGGTGCCCAGCGTTGCCACGCCATCGCTCGGGTTGGCTGCCGCCGCCAGCATCCCGGCGCTGGCGTCGGTGCAACCGGCCACCACCTTGCTGCCGGCTGGCAGTCCCAGGGTCGCTGCGCTGTGGCTGTGCAGTTCACCCGCCACGCTGCCGCACTCGAGCACCAGGGGTAGGGCGCTGCTCCAGGGTTGCTGCGCGATGCTGCCGGCCCAGCTCTCTGTGGTCTGCAGCCAGCCCAGCTTGAGGTTGTTGGTCGCTTCCCCATAGCGCCAGTCGCCCAGTAGCCAACCCAGCAGCCAGTCGGCCTGATGCCGCAGCAGCAGGGGCTCGCTGCCGGCCACCTCCAGCAGCCGCAGGGCGCGGGCCAGGCTGCCGCTGGCACTGGCGGCGGCGGCACTGGCGGGCCCGCCAGTGCTGGCCAGGCGCTCGGTTGTTGTCTGCTGCTCGGGGCAGGCCTCGTGATAGGGCAGCGCCCGGGCTAGGGGGCCACCGAGCAGGCTGCCGTCGGGGCGGCACAGCAGCAGCGTGCCCGAGGTGCCATCGATGGCGATGGCGCCCACCCTCTCCCGCAGCGGCTCAGGCATCTGCCTGCACAGGCCGACCAGCCCGTCACGCCAGCTCAGCGGGTCTTCAAAGGCCCCTGGATACGGGCTTGAGGCCTGCCACAGGGGAACTGCCGTGCAGTCTGCTGTGGTTTCAACCAGCGCAAGGCGCAAGCCGCTGCTGCCCAGGTCAACACCCAGGCCGAGCGGCGGAGTGGCAGGTCTGGCTTCAGGCGGCAACGCGGCTGGAAGTGGCCTGGCGCAGGGTGGCGGCGATGGTGCTCACGTCTTCCCAGGGCAAGTTCAGGTCGCTGCGGCCGAAATGGCCGTAGGCAGCGACGTCCTGGTAGAAACGCCCGCCGCGCTGGCTGGGCAGGTTGCGCAGACCGAAGGTCTCAATGATCGCGCCAGGGCGCAGGTCGAAATGCTCCTGCACCAGGGCGGTGAGGTCGGCGTCGGCCAGCTTGCCGGTGCCGAAGCTCTCGACCAAGATGCTCACGGGCCGTGCCACGCCGATGGCGTAGCTGAGCTGCACCTCGGCCTTGCGGGCCAGACCCGCAGCCACCAGTGCTTTGGCCACATAGCGGGCGGCATAGGCGGCCGAGCGGTCCACCTTGGTGGGGTCCTTGCCCGAGAAGGCGCCACCGCCGTGGCGGGCGTAGCCGCCATAGGTGTCGACAATGATCTTGCGGCCGGTCAGGCCCGCATCACCCTGGGGCCCGCCCACCACAAACTTGCCGGTGGGGTTCACCAGAAAGCGGGTGGCCTCTTTCGAGGGCTTGAGGCTCAGGTCGTTGGTGGCGGGCTCGACCACGTGAGTCCACAGGTCGGCACTGATGCGCTCGCGAATGGCTTTTTCGTCGCTGATGGCTGCTGCGCCGGGCACCTCGATCTCGGCGGTGTGCTGGGTCGAGATCAGGATGGTGTCGATGGCGACAGGTTGGTCGTTTTCGTACACGACGCTCACCTGGGTCTTGCCGTCGGGCAGCAGGTAACCCAGGGTGTCGTTGTGGCGCACCTCGGCCAGGCGCCGCGCCAGGCGGTGGGCCAGGCTGATCGGCAGCGGCATCAGCTCGGGCGTCTCATCGCAGGCGTAGCCGAACATGATGCCCTGGTCGCCTGCGCCGATCAGATCGAGCGGGTCGCCGGCGTGGTCGTCGGCTTCGTTGACGCCTTGAGCGATGTCGGGCGACTGCTGATCGAGGGCCACCAGCACGGCGCAGCTGTTGGCGTCAAAGCCACCGGCGCGGGCGCCGCTGTAGCCGATCTTTTGAATCACCCCGCGCACCAGGGTGTTGAAGTCGACCCGGGCGGTCGTGGTCACCTCGCCGGTGATCAGGCACAGGCCCGTGTTGACCACGGTTTCGCAGGCCACGCGGCTGGCGGGGTCCTGGGCCAGCAGCGCGTCGAGCACCGCATCGCTCACCTGGTCACAGATCTTGTCGGGATGCCCCTCGGTGACCGACTCGGAGGTGAAGACGTAACGGCTCATGCTGATTCGATCAACAGCGCAATCGCACGAGCCTATTCCCTGACCTCGGTCAGGCCTGTGCTCTCAGCCACCTGCAGCTGCTCCCAATGCTGCAGCTGGGCAAAGCTCGGATCCAGCGGTGGTTGAGTGCTCCAGGCGGCGGTGTAACCCAGCACCACAGGCACGCCGGCGGCGCGGGCCATGCGCAGGTCGCTGTTGGCATCGCCGATCAGGGCACAGCGCTCGGGTTCGACCCCCAGCTGCGTGCACAGCCCGTGCACCGCCGCCGGATCAGGTTTTCGCGGCGTGTGTTCGGCGCTCCACAACCCGCAGAACTGATGCTGCAGCTGGTGGCTTTCTAAAAAGGCCTCGATGCCGGCGACCTCATCGTTGGAGATCACGGCGCAGCGCACACCGGCTGCCGCCAACTGGGTCACCAGAGCGTGGAGCCCCGCAGTGGCCTCAGGTCGCTGCGGGCTGCCCTGGCCGTGCAGGCCATCGGTGGCGTTGAACACTGCTTCGCTCAGCTCGAGTGCTTCAGGCCAGCCCAGGCCGACCTGGGCCAGCACCGTCGCCGTTGAAATCAAGTTGTGGGCGCGTGAACCGACGGCGGTGGTGCCGGCGGGGTGCACCCCGTCGTCGAGCAGACCGTAGGCGCGGCGCAGCAGGTCATCAAGGCTGCTGATCAGCGCCGGAGTTGCGGTCTGCTCCGGGTGATGCTCCGCCAGCAGCTGCAGACAGTGAAAAACCCTGGCTTCCGCCAGGGTCTGCAGCATGGGCTCACTGATCGAGAGGGTGCCGTCCTTGTCAAACAGCACCGCCTCAATGGATGCGGGGTTTCCCTGCAGGTCGCAGAGGAGTTCACCTCGCAGCAGCAGATAGGCCACCAGTGCTGGCTCAGTCGAGGCTGACACCCATCGGATCGCCGTCTTCGGCTTGCTCGAGCAGCATCTGCTTGTAACGAGCGGCCATCTCCTCGGCCTTCTCGAACACCTTCTGGGGGTCGGTGAGCATGTCGCCGGGTTCGGGCTCGAGGGCCTTGGTCGACAGCGAGATGCGGCCGCGTTCGGCATCGAGGTCAATGATCATGACCTTCATTTGGTCATTGACATTGAGCACGGTGTGCGGCGTCTCGATGTGCTCGTGGCTGATCTCGGAGATGTGCAGCAGGCCGCTGACACCACCGATGTCGATGAAGGCGCCGTAGGGCTTGATGCCGCGCACGGTACCGATGACCACTTCGCCGACTTCGAGGCGATTCATCTTGCGCTCGACCAGGGCGCGGCGATGGCTGAGCACGAGGCGGTTGCGCTCTTCGTCCACTTCCAGGAACTTGAGCGGCAGGAAATCGGCAACCAGCTTTTCCTTGGCTTTGCGGGTGCTGATGTGGCTACCGGGGATGAAGCCGCGCAGGCCTTCAACCCGCACCAGAGCACCACCACGGTTGGTGGCAAACACCTCGCTGTAAATGGTGGCGTCTTCCTTTTGGAGTTGACGCACACGCTCCCAGGCGCGCTGGTATTCGATGCGGCGAATCGAGAGGGCCAGCTGGCCGTCCTCGTTCTCCTCACTCATGATGAAGAACTCGCGCACCTCACCGGGGGCGAGCACGTCGCTGAGACCTTCGACCCGGTTGATCGACACCTCCTGCAGCGGCATGAAGGCGGCGGTCTTGGCGCCGATGTCGATCATGGCGCCCTTGGGCTCC
>CAYFMB010000129.1:0-5598 GCA_964344095.1 uncultured Klebsiella sp. | reverse complement strand
GACGCACGCCCTCTTCTGTCAGCCTTGGCTGTTGGGTCAGTGTCATTTTTATCAGTGAGCCTGGCTCAGTTCAGCAAGGCATCGAGCCCCGGATAGGTCTCGGCAATCGGATCACCGCTGAACGTGGCGATCCAGCCCTCAGTGTTGTTGAAGAAGCGCAGGGCGCAGAATTTGGGTGCGCGCCCCATGTCAAACCAGTGCCGCGTCCCAGCTGGCACAGAGATCCAGTCGTTTTGTTCACAGACGAGCTGTAAAACGTCTTCACCGATGTGCAGGCAGAACAAGCCCCGACCCTCGACAAAGAAGCGCACTTCGTCTTCGCTATGGGTGTGCTCGGCCAGAAACTTCTGGCGCAGGGCGAGCCGCTCAGGGTGATCCGGTGTCATCCGGATTGCGTCGACCGTGGCGTAGCCGCCTCCCAGTTGCACCCGGGCGATTTCGGCTGCATAGGCGCTGAGGATCTCTTCCTGATCAGCGTTGGCCGCCAGTTTGGCTTGGGCCGGCCAGCGCTCGAAGTTGATGCCACGTTGCTCCAGCTCACGAGAGATGAGCGCGGCGTCGCTGGTCAGCAGCTCGGGCATGGGCTGGTGCTGACCATGGGCGATCGCCTCCAGATGGTTCCGGTGGTCGTAGAGGGCAAGCAGCGTCATCGCTTTGCTCCTGGGCCGGCCTGCAAAGTTTAAAAAAGGGTCAGAACTGTCTTCCTGTCCTTCAGGCAGCTGCCTTCCAGCGAGCCCCTCAACCAAAGCGCCGGCGAATGGGTTCCGCACGCCAGAGGCTGCCGAGCCAATGCAGCAGGGCGTCGCTGATGCTGAGCCGCTTGGGGCGGTGGAACCAGAGATCACCGCTGTAGAGCAGTGCCAGCAGGGCCGCATCGCTTGTGGCATCGCCGGCTTCCAGGCGCAGGGCCAGCTCACGGCCGCTGTTGCGCACAACCTGGGCCCTCAGGCGCAGCGATGGCTCCATCAATTGCAGCGTTCCCCACTGTCCGCTGCGCAGCTCGTCATGGGGCAGTTGCAGCGCCATGCGCGCACCCTGTTCCGACAGGTCGACGGTGGTGCCCCAGATGGGCTGTGCGCCGGTGTCAAAGCAGGCAATGCGCTGCAGCGGGAAGCGGTCGGTCCTGCGGCGACTGGGTCTGTCGATACAGGACAGCAGTGACACGACCAGCACCAGGGCGTTGTACAGGTTCCAGCCGAGCATCAGCGCTTCGCCGTCGTAAAACGGCCGCCAGCCGTTGATCACAGGATCAACCAGCGGCAGGACATATCTCAGGGCAACGGTCAGTGCCAATCCAGCGAGGAGCATCAGCAACGGCCAGGTCAGCCTGAGGTTGGTGCTGGTGCTGGTCGCTTCGTTGTTCTCCTTGTTGGTGACGATGCCGCCATAGATGCCAAACGGATGGCGCAGCACTTGAATCATGCGGCGTAGCCCTGGCACGCAGAATAGGGTTTCGTAGACCTCATTCCAGAACTGGAACTGGTGGTTGTCGCTCAGCCAACTGGGCACCACGTGCAGCAACAGCACAAACGGGATCCCATAGGCCAGGTATTCGATCGGCGGTGCAGCGATCAGGGTGAAGCCCAGGATCAACGACAGCAGCGGCAACAGCAGATAGATCAGCCGCCACAGGGGTGTCAGCACGCTGACTGCCAGGTTGATATAAAAGCTCAGTTGGGCGCCGTTGAGCGTTGTCCAGATCGGCAGTTCCCGTGGTCTGAAGAAGATCTGGATGTTTCCCTGCATCCAACGCAGCCGTTGATCAAGAAAGTCGGGGAAGCTGCGCGGCACTTCACCCATGCTCAGCACTTCGTCGAGGTAGCGAATGCTCCAGCCCCGGGTGAGCAGTTTGGTGCTGGTCTGATGGTCTTCGATCAGGCAGCTGGTCACGTAACCACCGATTGATTCGAGTGCGCTGCGGCGCACCACATAGGAGGTGCCGCAGCAGATCACCGCGTTGGCGCGGTCGCGAATCACCTGCAGATAGCGAAAGAAATAATCGAGATCGCTGGGCATCACCACGTCGAGCCCAAGATTGCGGTTGTGAAATTCCGACTGGAAGTAGTGCTGCGGTGTCTGCACCAACGCCACCCGTTCGTCGGCAAAGAAGCCCAGAGTGCGTTCCAAAAAATTGGGGTAGGGCATGAAATCGCAGTCGAACACCGCGATGAACGAAGCACTGGTGTGGGCCAGAGCATCGTTCAGGTTTCCAGCTTTGCGATGGGCGTTGTCAGGGCGGCTTCGGTAGTTCACGCCCAGATCGGCTGCCAGGCGTGCGATCTCAGGCCTGTGGCCGTCATCGAGCACGGTGATGCTGCGCTGGGTGTAAGCCAGGTTGCGGCAGGTCAGGATGGCTCGCCGCACCAACCGTTCCGGTTCGTTGTACGTGGGGATCCAGATGTCGACCGAGGGTTGCTGTTGTGCCACCCACGTCTCGAGCTGGTCGGCCTGGCGGCTGCGCAGGTCAGGGTCGTAGTTGAGTGCGGGCAGCAGTTGCAGGCCGGTGGTCAGCAGGTACAGCAGTTCGGTGGTGAACAGCACGCCGCTGCATACCAGGCTCAAGGGATGTGCGGTGTTGAGCGTGGTGGCGCGCCAGATGAAGTAGCGCAGGGCCACCACCATCAGCAGCAGCTCCATGAGCCCCAGGCTCCATCGCCGCCGCGGCAGCCACAGGGTCAGGGATGCGATCAATCCAGCCACCACCAGGGGCGGCAGGGCGTCGCGCCAGAGATCGTCGACCTGAAATTGACGTGGCAGGCTGCGCAGGGTTAGTGGGTTGAGCTGGGCCGCGTCGAGCCAGCCGGTATCTGACGTGGCCAGCACCAGTGCCCCCAGCAACAGGGCGATCGAGCCGAGAAGAAACGCCCAGGCGACCGGGCTGATGCGTTGCCCTGGAGCGTTCACTGAAAGATCACACGGGCTGAGTAGCCCACGAAGCAGAGCTTGCGTGGGGGGGCTGGCACATCGCGGTTGATGCGCACGCGCACCTGGCTTTCGCGGGCCAGGTTGATCGGCAGGCGGCTGGGGTCGTTGTCACGGTCGGACTGGCGGCCGACCCCAGAGCGAATCAGATCGACCCTGCCGCGCAGATCGAGCACTTCGCCGATCAGATCGATGCGGGCGGGACTGCCGATGCGCAGGCGCTTGAGGTCGCTTTCCGAGACATAGGTGGTGACCCAGCGGCTTTTGCAGTTGATCAGGCGCAACACCGGCGCCTGCTGCGCGAGGGTGTCGCCGGTGCGGGCCAGCACGCCCCAGACCACTGCGCTCACCGGTGCCTTGAGCCAGACGCTGCGTTGCTGGTTGTACAGGGTTTCGGCCGTGTTGAGCTGGGCTCTGAGGCCGAGCACCTGGCGCTCGGCCGCACGCCTGAGGCCCCCGAGGCGCGCCAGGTCGAGGTTGGTCGCCTGTAGCCGAGGCAGCGGATCGGTCTCGCCGCGGGTGCGGTCCAGGGATAGATCGCGATTGGCCGCTTGCACACGGCGATTCTGGGCCTGGATTCGAGCTTCGATGCTGCGCACTTGATCGCGGTTTTGTGCGGCGGTGGTGCGGGCGCGGTCGACGACGTTTTCGGCAACGGCGCCGGCCCGGTAGAGCATCTCCTGGCGGCTCACATCGCGTTCGCTGAACGCCAGTTCCTGCCGTTCTCGCGCCAGCTCCGCATGCAGCTGTTTGAGTTCTTCGCTGGTGCGGCCGGTCTCGAGCCGGCGCTGGTCGGCGGCATCACGGGCAAAGCCCCCGGAGAGGTCGGTTTTGAGCTCCTGTTCGCGCGTGATGCGGGCCAGTTCCGCCTCGGCGGTGGACAGGGCGGTCTCGAGGCGCCTCACCTCGGCGTTGCTGGCGCGGGGATCTTCGACCCTGGCGAGCTGATCACCGGGTTGGACCGCATCGCCAGCTTCGACCTTGAGTTCGTCGAGCTGTCCTTTGATGGGGCTGGCGATCTCGATGAAATCGGCATCGACGACCGCATCGCGCGCGCGCGTTGTCATCACGTGCACCACAACGCCGCCGGCGAGCAGCAGCAGCAGGCTGCCCAGTCCGATCACCAGGGTGTTGGCGCGCGAACTGCGCCGCGGTGTGTCATCGCCACTCATGCTGCAAGCTTGCGCTCCTTGGCGAGGTGTCGCAAGCCCGTGCAACCAAACCGCCCGAAGGGCCCGGTGGCTGCCCTTCCGCTCCGAGGTTGGTCGCGCACCGTAGAACGTGTGCAGCGGCCGCGGCAGCCCCCATGACGACAGGTGCAGCTCTGACCTTGGTTGGGGTGGGACCCGGTGATCCCCAGCTGCTGACGGTGGCGGCGGTGCGAGCCATCGAGGCCGCCAGCGTGGTGGCCTACCCCGTGGCTCGCGAGGGTGCGGCTGGTATGGCGGCGACCATTGCCGCACCTTGGATTCGTGCGGCGCAACGGCGCCTGCCGCTGCTGTTTCCGATGGTGAGCGAGGCCGAGCCGCGCATTGCCGCCTGGCATGCCGCCGCCGCAGCGTTGGCTGCCGCGGTGGCCGCCGGTGAAACCGTCGTGCTGCTGTGCGAGGGCGATGCCTCGCTGTTTGCCAGTTGCAGTTACGTGCTGTTGGCTATCGCCGAGCGGCACCCGGCTTGCCCCGTGAGCGTGATCCCCGGGATCACCTCGGTGGCCGCGGCGGCCGCGGCGGCAGCCTGGCCCCTGGCGTTGCAGGGCGAGGGGGTGTTGATCCGTCCCACCCCCGAGAGCGCCGCTGAGCTCGAGGTGCTGCTCGACTGGGCGGCGGGCGGTTCGGCAACACTTGCAGCATCAGGAGCTCAGCATCAGACCACCTTGGCCTTGCTCAAGCTGGGCCACCGCTGGAGCTGGGTGCGGCCCTTGCTGGAGCGGCGCGGCCTGCTCGAGAGCGCCCTGTTTGCCCAGCGGGTGGGCTGGCCCGACCAGCTGCTGGCGCCGGCCGCGGCGGTTGAGGCGAGCGAGCAGCCCTACTTCTCACTGCTGCTGATTCGTCAGGGCTGGCCGGCGGTCTTGCCTTAAGCGTCGATCGGGGCACACGGTCTGCAACAGCTGGAACTCTCGGTACAATTATCTGTACGTTTTGTTGGGGTGGCGAGGTGGACGTGGTGTCGTATTCGTCGGTTCGGGCGAACTTGGCCACCAACATGCGGCGCGTCTGCGAGGACCACGCCCCCTTGGTGATCACCAGGCAGGGAGAACCTTCGGTTGTGATGCTCTCGCTCGAGGACTTCAACGCCCTCGAAGAGACCGCCCACCTGCTGCGCAGCCCGGCGAACGCGCAACGGTTGCTGAGTGCCATCGCCAGCCTCGAAGCTGGTGGCGGCCAGGAGCACGCTCTGACCTCAGACGCGTAACCCGTGCGCCTGATCTTTGCTCCTGAAGCCTGGGAGGACTACCTCCACTGGCAGAGCAGCGACCGCAAAATGCTGAAGCGGATCAATCGCCTGATCGTGGAGATTCAGCGTGATCCCTTCAGTGGCATCGGCAAGCCAGAACCCCTTCGGCATGCCCTCTCGGGCTATTGGTCGAGGCGTATCGACGATGAGCACCGCATTGTCTACAAGGTGGTTGCTGATGCGTTATTGATTGCCCAGCTCAGGCACCATTACTGAGTCTGG